>PNKF01000246.1 GCA_013822285.1 Gemmatimonas sp. | reverse complement strand
TGAGGAATGCCCCTGACTTGCGGCCGGGGTGACGCAGGGCCACCCTCGAAGGACTCCCCCGCCCCATCCAGCCCGCCCCAGCATGCTCGACGCCGCCGAACAAGGCCTCACCCTCACGGACCGCGCGTACGAGCGCCAGCTCCGGACCCTACGCCCCGCGCTGCTCAAGGCGCACTTCGCGCTTCAGGCGACGGGGCGGCAACTGCTGGTCATCGTGTCGGGCAGCGACGGGGCCGGCAAGGGCGAGCTCGTCCATCGCCTCAACGAATGGCTCGACCCGCGCGGCGTGACGACGTCGGCCTTCTGGGACTACTCGGACGAAGAAGCGGAGCGTCCACACTTTTATCGCTTCTGGCGCGCCATGCCCGGCGCGGGGAAGATCGGCATCTTCTTCGGCTCCTGGTACACACGGCCCATCATCGACCGGGTGGCGAAGCTGCGCCGCAAGCGCGACTTCGTGCCCGAACTGGATCGCATCGTCGCCTTCGAGCGCATGTTGGCCGACGGCGGCATCCACGTGCTGAAGCTCTGGATGCACCTATCGAAGCCCGCACAACGTCAGCGACTCAAGGAACTGGCCAAGGCGGGACGTCTCGGCCCCGACGACCGTAAGCACTTCAAGCAGTACGATCGCTTCCGCGACGTGTCGGAGCAGGCGCTGGAGCACACGCACCATCCGCAGGCGCCCTGGCATGCGATCGACGCCACCGATCGCCGGCATCGTGAGGTCGCCGTCGCGAAGTTGGTCGTGGCGGCTCTGGAAAGCGCCGTCGGCGAGGCGGCCGCGGTCCAGCAGGCGCGGGCGACGACGAAAGGTCCCCGCGCGCGTGGCACAAAAGCGAAGCCTGCGCCCACGGCCTCGACCGCACGCACCTGGGTCCCCGGCCCCTCGCTGCTCGATCAAGTGGACCTGACGCAGCGACTCACCGTGAGCCAGTACGAACGGGAACTGCCGCAGCTGCAGGAGCGGCTCTCGCGTTTGGCGTGGCGGGCACGCGACGCCAAGGTGCCGACGATTCTCGCCTTCGAAGGCTGGGACGCCGCCGGCAAGGGCAGCGCGATCCGCCGCGTCACGCAGGCGCTGGACCCGCGGCTCTACCGCGTGGTCGGCATCGCCGCCCCCAGCGACGAAGAACGCGCGCAGCACTATCTCTGGCGCTTCTGGCGGCACATCCCGCGGGACGGGCGCATCACGATCTTCGACCGCACCTGGTACGGCCGTGTGCTCGTCGAGCGCGTCGAAGGCTTCGCGCCGGTCAGCGATTGGGACCGCGCCTACTTCGAAATCGATGCCTTCGAACGGCAGCTCGTGG
Organism: Gemmatimonas sp.; assembly: GCA_013822285.1. Lineage (GTDB taxonomy): Bacteria > Gemmatimonadota > Gemmatimonadetes > Gemmatimonadales > Gemmatimonadaceae > Pseudogemmatithrix. Next base: position 1,763 of record PNKF01000246.1, on the reverse strand, counting down.
ACCATGGCGCGGCGCTGGGCAAGTTCTGGATCCACATCAGCCCCGACGAGCAGCTCAAGCGCTTCAAGGAACGGCAGCGCGTGGCCTGGAAGCAGCACAAGATCACCGACGAGGACTGGCGCAATCGGAAGAAGCTGCCGGCCTACAAGGCCGCGGTGGACGAGATGCTGGCGCGGAACAGCCCCAGCGAGGCCCCGTTCACCGTGGTCGCCGGCAACGACAAGCGCTTTGCGCGCGTGCAGATCCTGCGGACCATCGTCGAGCGGCTGGAGCGTGCGCTCGAGGCCAAGGCCGACGCCGCCTCGTAAACCGTTGGGCCGCGAGATGCGAAACGGGGGGCGCCGCTTGGCGCCCCCCGTTCTGTCTTACTCGTCGAAACGCCCCGGGTGGGGCTTGTCGTCCTCGTCCGCATCGTACTCGTCGTCGAGGTCGATGAGGTCGTCATCGAGGTCCTCGTCGTCGAGGTCGTCATCATCCTCGTCGTCGAGCTCGTCGTCGTCGAGGTCGAGATCATCCTCGTCCTCATCCAGCTCCTCGTCGTCGAACTCGTCTTCGTCGAGGTCGGGATCCAAGCCGACGAACTCCTCTTCATCTTCCGCCGCCAACTTCCACGGCGCCACCGCGCTGCCCCGCATCGTCCGCATTCTCCAGTTGGTTGTCACATCCGACGACATCAGGCCCCGTCCCGCTCCCGCTTGGCATCGCGATTGATCCGCTTGCGATCGCTCGCCTTCAACATGCGCTTGCGCAGGCGGATGTTCGACGGGGTGACCTCGATCAGCTCGTCATCTTCGATATACTCTAGCGCACCTTCCAGCGTCAACAGGCGCGGCGGCTCCAACTGGATCGCGTCGTCCGCGCCCTTCGAGCGCATGTTCGTCAGCTTCTTTTCCTTGGTCGGGTTGACGTCCATGTCACCCGGCCGGGAATTCTCGCCGACGATCATGCCTTCATACACCTCATCGCCCGGCTTCACAAAAAGTGTCGAACGCTCCTGCAGGTTCCCGAGCGCGAAGGCGATGATCGTGCCCTGCTCCATCGAGACCAGCACGCCGCGGAGACGGCCCTGCAGGCCACCCGACCACGGCCCGTATTCCAGGAAGCGGTGGTGCATGATGCCGGTGCCGCGCGTGTCGGTGAGGAACTCCGAGCGGTAGCCGAACAGACCGCGCGCCGGGATCTTATACACCAGACGCACCAGTCCCTGCCCCGGGTTCTTCATCTCGATCATCTGCGCCTTGCGCGGACCGAGCTTCTCGATGACGGTACCCATGAACTCCTCGGGCACGTCGATCGCCAGCTCCTCATACGGCTCGAGGCGCTCGCCGTCCGGACCGAGATGCGTGATCACGCGCGGACGCGAGACCTGGAACTCGAAGCCCTCGCGTCGCATCGTCTCCATGAGGATCGAGAGATGCAGTTCGCCGCGACCCGAGACCGTCCACGTGTCCGTGGAATCCGTCTCCTCCACGCGCAGCGCCACGTTGCGCTCGAGTTCCTTCTCGAGGCGCTCCTTGATTTGGCGCGAGGTGACGTACTTGCCATCCTGGCCGGCGAACGGCGAGTTGTTGACCAAGAGGTCGACCGAGATCGTCGGCTCTTCCACCGCGATGCCCTCGAGCCGCTCCTGATGATCCGGGTCGGTCAGCGTGAGGCCGATTTCGACATGCTCGAAGCCGGCCAACGCCACGATCTCGCCGGCGCGCGCTTCCTGCACTTCCACGCGCTCGAGCCCTTCGAAGCCATAGAGCTTGGTCACCCGA
>PNKF01000245.1 GCA_013822285.1 Gemmatimonas sp. | reverse complement strand
TGCTGCACCGCCATCTGTTCACCTCGGAGTCCGTCTCCGAAGGGCACCCCGACAAGATCGCCGACCAGATCTCCGACGCGGTCCTCGATCAGCTCCTCGCGCAGGACGCACGCTCGCGCGTCGCTTGCGAGACCATGGTCACGACCGGCCTCGCGACGATCTTCGGCGAAGTCACGACCAACGCGTGGGTGGACCTGCGACAGGTGGTGCGCGACACGATCAAGCAGATCGGGTACACGGAAGCGGGCATTGGCTTCGACGCGGATTCCTGCGGCGTGCTCAACGCATTGGGCCAGCAGTCGAACGACATCGCGATGGGTGTGGACACCGGCGGCGCCGGCGACCAGGGCATGATGTTCGGCTTCGCCTGCGACGAGACGCCGGAGCTGATGCCGCTGCCGATCACGCTGGCGCACAAGCTGGTGAAGCAGCTCGCCGACCGCCGCAAGGATGGCACGCTGCCCTGGCTGCGCCCGGACTCGAAGTCACAGGTCTCCGTCGTGTACGAAGACGGCAAGCCGGTGGAAGTCGACACGGTCGTCATCTCCACGCAGCACGCGGACACGGTCAAGAACAAGACCATCCACGAGGCGGTGAAGCGCGACATCATCGACGCCATCATCCCGAAGGAACTGCAGGCCAAGAAGATCAAGCTGCACATCAACCCGACGGGGCGCTTCGTCATCGGCGGCCCACACGGCGACGCCGGCCTCACGGGGCGCAAGATCATCGTCGACACCTACGGCGGCATGGGCCGTCACGGCGGTGGCGCCTTCTCGGGCAAGGATCCGTCGAAGGTCGACCGCTCGGCGGCCTATGCCGCGCGCTGGGTGGCGAAGAACATCGTCGCTGCGAAGCTCGCGTCGAAGTGCGAAGTGCAGGTGGCCTATGCGATCGGCGTGGCCAAGCCGGTGTCCGTGATGGTCGATACCTTCGGCACCAACACGGTGGACGAGCGCGCCATCATGAAGGCCGTCAACGAAGTCTTCGACCTCACGCCGAAGGGCATCATCGAGGCCCTCGAGCTGCGCAAGCCGATCTACGGCCCCACCGCGGCCTACGGCCACTTCGGCCGCGAGCCGGAGAAGACCGTGCGCCTCGGTCAGAAGGTCACGCTCTTCACCTGGGAGCGGACCAACAAGGTGGCGGATCTGAAGCGCGCGGTGCGCGCGGGCTGAGGCCCGCGCCACGCGCAGACGCGGCCGTGGTCGAAGTCATCGTCCAACGGATCGGCCTCGACGCACAGTCGCAGGCATTCGTCGTGATCCTCGAGGAGCGCGCGGGCAACCGCGCGCTTCCTGTTTGGATCGGGCGCTCGGAGGCGGAGGCCATCGCCGCGCATCTCAACGACGTCAAGCGCGAGCGTCCGATGACGCACGATCTCGCGGCGTCGCTCATCACCGGACTTGGGGGACTCCTGCGCCGCGTGCAGATCACGCGCGTGGTGCAGGGGACCTTCATCGCCGAGCTGCAACTCAATCGCCACGGCAGCAACGTGGTCGTGGATGCGCGTCCCTCGGACGCCATCGCGATCGCCCTGCGCCTCGGCGCGCCCATCTTCGTCGCCGAGGCCCTGCTCGACGACGATGAGGCCTCGGAGGCTGACGCGCCCACCGACGGCGACCATCTTTCAGCCGAGGAGCTGCAGCGGCACTTGAGCCACCTGCGGCCCGAGGACTTCGGACGCTTCACGCCATGAACGCAGGACTTGCCATGTACTCGCCGCTGCGCCGGCTGCGCACCTCGCTCTGCACGACGCTGCGCCTTCGATGGCAGGCGGCGTTGGCCCTGCCGCTCATCGCCGTGCTCGCGCTGCCGCTGGCCGCGCAGGGCAGCCCGCGTTCGCTGGCCGGTACGGTGATGCGTCCCGGCCCGGGCAACACGCAAGTGCCCGTGCCGGGTGCTTGGGTGGTGTTGCATCGCGTCGGCGTGGACGCTGCCAATCCGCTGGACTCCATGCGCACCCGCGGCGACGGCACGTACGCGTTCAACTACATGGCGACGGGTGACACCAACGCCGTGTACTTCGTGAGCGCGACGCGTGGCGGCATCGCGTACTTCACGCCGCCGACGCGCGAAGCGCGCGTGCGCGGCGGCATGGCGGACCTGCAGGTCTTCGACACCACCAGCGGCCCGGTGCCGATCAACATCCGCGGTCGCCATGTCATCGTCACCGCGCCCGATACCGCGCAGCCCGTGCGCACGGTGATCGAGGTGTACGAGCTCTCCAACGACAGCTCGCTCACCCGCGTGCCCGGCGTCGGACAGCGTCCGACCTTCGAAGCCCCGCTCCCTGCCGGCGTCACGGAAGTGATCGGCGGCCAAGGCGACATCTCGCCCGACGCCGTGAAGGCCGAGGACGGCCGCGTGCGCGTGTGGGCGCCGATCTCGCCGGGACTCAAGCAGTTCTCGTTCTCGTACGTGCTGCCCTCCAGCCAGTCTGAACTCAGCGTGTCCATCGAGACCGACGTGCCGGTCATGGAAGTGTTGGTCGAAGACCCGCGCGGCTCGGTGATCGGTTCGACCATCGCGGAAGTCGATCCGGTGCAGGTCGACGGTCGCCCATTCAAGCGCTTCCTCGGGCAGGAGCTGAAGGCGCCGGTGACGGTGACCATCAGTGCGCCGGGGGCGGAGACCGGTGGCTCGAAGACCCGCGTGCTGTTGATCGTGACGGCCGTCGGGGCCGCGATGTTGCTCGGGCTGGGCATGGCGATCATGCGGCGGGGGCCGGATGCCTTCGCGCGTCGTCGCGAGCTGACGCCGGAGGCCTTGGCGGCCGAGATCGCCGCGCTCGATGCCGCGTTCGAGCAGCTGGCCGCGCCGACGGAGGAACAGAAGGCCGAGCACTACCTCAAGCGCGCGCAGTTGAAGGGGCGCTTGAGTGCCGTGCTTGCCAAGCGGGATGGTCTCGCGTAGGATTACGTCCAACAACTGAAGAGCGAACGCGGGACACGGAAGCCGGTTCAACGCCGGCGCGGCCCCGCCACTGTATCGGGCATCAGCACACGTCCACTCGAGCACAGCCACTGCGACTTGCGGGTCGCGGGAAGGTGAGTGAGACGGCCCGGAGCCAGGAGACGACCCACGTTCGCGCCAC
>PNKF01000244.1 GCA_013822285.1 Gemmatimonas sp. | reverse complement strand
CGCCAGGCCGTGTGCAGGCCGGCGATGCCCGACCCGATCACGACGAACCGCGTACGGATGCGCTGCGCCATCCTCAGAAGATACTGAGATTGATGTAGCGCTTGGGGTTTCGGCGGAAATCTGCGATCAGGGACCGCAGGTCGATCACCAGCGAGTCCGAGTTGTTGTACAGGGATGGGTTGTTGACCATCAGGCCCAGCGAACCCTCGCCACGCTCGATGCGCCCGAGGATCGTGTCGGCCTTGCCGAGGGCACCGCGCAGCGAAAGCTCACTGCGCTCGAGCGATGCCGACATCGTGGCGAGCCGCTCGCTCACCTGCCGCAGGTTGATGGCGGCCTGCTGCGTCTCACCGATGATGCGATCGACCTCGCCGCGCGACGTCGCCGAGTCGAGGCGGGCGATCGAGCGCTGGAAGTTGCCCATGCCACGCGCGAGTTCGTTCGCACCCACGCGTACGTCGCGCGCCACCGAGTCGAGGTTGCGCGACTGCTCACGCACCGTGCGCGTGAGCTGCGTGGACATCGTGTTGAAGTTGCGAATCGTCCCGCGGAGTTCTCGCGCTGCACTGTCGTCGAAGGCCACCCGGACACGCTCGGCCACCGAGGCCACGTTGCCGGCGATGCCGCCCGCGACCGAGGTGAGTTGCGCGATGTCGGGCAGCACGCCACCCGGCAACGTGCCCGGCGGCGCGCCCACCGTGTCCTCGAGCTGCATCGCCACTTCACGGATGCCCGGCGCCGCGCTGCGCGCCGTGATGACCGCCTGCCATTCACCGAAGAGCGTCGCCGCCTGGATCAGCACCACCGGATCGGAGGGCAGCGTGATGCCTTCGTTGAGCTTCATCTCCGCCACGACCCAGCCCTTGTCGGCCAGCGAGATGCGCTCGATGCGGCCCGCATTCACGCCGCGGATCACCACGCCGTTGCCCACCTGCATGTTGCCGACGTCGCGGAACCGCGCACTGATCGAGGTGCGTCGCGCGCCGAGGTCGGCCTGCTGGAGGTACATGGTGCCCGCGATCAGCACGATCATCGTGCCGAGGACGGTCAGGCCCACGACCCAGTCGTTCTTTCGCTTGCTCATCGTGCTCTCCCGAGTAGCCACACCATCGCCCAGAACGCATCAAGGACGAGGATCATCACGCAAGACTGCACCACGGCGCGCGTCGCCGCACCACCTACGCCCTGCGCACCACCGCGCGTCCGAAGTCCGGCCGCAGAGGCGAGGATCGTCACCGCGAAGCCGAAGCTGGCCGCCTTCACCAATCCGTAGCGCACATCGAAGGTGTCGAAGAACAGCCGCACGCCTTTCAGGAACTCCGGCGTCGACAGGCCCAAGAGCAGCAACGAAGCCATCCATCCCGCCACCATACCGACTGCCATCGCCGCACCGACGACCACCGGGAACATCAGCACGCCGGCGAGCACGCGCGGCACCACGAGATACGCCACGGGGTCGTAGCCCAGCGTCTCCAGCGCGTCCACCTGCTCCGTCACGCGCATCGTGCCGATCTCCGCGGCGATGTTCGCGCCGACGCGACCCGCCAACGCCAGGCCCGTCAGCACCGGCGCGAGCTCCATCATGATCGTCTTCTGCACCAGCGTGCCGACGAGGTACCGCGGCACCGCTCCGGTGAAGCTGTAGCTCGCCAGCAGCGCCAGCACGATCCCCGTGAAGCCGGCGATCAGCATGCCGATCGGCAACGAGTCGACGCCCAGCTGCTTCGCCTGCGGCGCGAAGTTCGGCTTCCAGGTCGGGACGTCACGCAGCGCGCGCGCCGCCTCAGCCGTCAGGCGACTCGCCGAGCCAATCGTCCCGAGCCCCATGCGGAGCCCCCTGCCTACCGTCTCGAACACGCTGGGAAGTTACCGTGGCTGGTGGTGGGAGCCAGCACCTCGGAGGATGACGAACGACGGAGCCGAAAGGGCACCGAATCGGCAGCCGAAGCACTCGCCGTGTTAGTTTACCCGTCGCCGATGGGCCTGTCGCCCCGGTCTTCGCGAGGATGGGGTTCTGGGCAAGCTCGTTGTCCTGATGGTCACGGCGTTCGTGGATATGGTGGGGCTCCTCATGGTGCTCCCGCTGCTCCCCTTCTACGCCCAGCGCTTTGTCGGTCATGGGCCGCTCTGGAGCGCCCTCAATTCCGTCGGACTCGGCGGCGAAGGCACGGTCATCGCGATCCTGGTGTCGAGCTTCGCGATCGCGCAGCTCGTCAGCGCGCCGCTCTGGGGCCGCGTCTCCGATCGCTACGGCCGTCGGCCAGCCTTGATGATCGGACTCGCGAGTTCTGGCATCGCGTATGTGGTGTTCGCGTTCGCGGGCTCGCTCGAACTGCTGTTCCTCTCGCGCATCGTGCAGGGTGCCGGTGGCGGAACGGTCGGCGTGATCCAAGCCTACGTGGCGGATGCGACCGAGCCGAGGGATCGCGCGAAGGCGCTCGGTTGGCTCTCCGCGGCCACCAATGCCGGTGTCGCCCTCGGTCCGGCGATCGGTTCATTCGCCGCGCGCTTCGGCCATCAGTGGCCAGGCCTCATTGCCGCGATGATCACGCTGGTGAACGTCGGCTTCGCCTGGAAGTACCTCACGGAGAGCAACGAGCATGCGGGCGTGAAGACGGCCGATCGCCCGAAGGTGTCCGGCTCGCGCGAGACGCTGCTGCGCGTGACGACGCATCCCGGATTGCCCGCGAGTCGCTTGATCTGGATCTACGCGATCGGCATGGGCGCCTTCCACGGCATGAACGCCATCCTCGCGCTGTTCCTGAACGCGCAGTTCGGCATCGACGAGACCAGCATCGGCTGGGTCTTCGTGTATATCGGCGTGCTCAGCGTGCTGACCCGTGCTGTCTTCCTCGGACCACTGGTCGATCGCTATCGCGAGCCGCGCCTCTCGCGCTACGGCGGCGTGTTCCTCATGCTCGGCATGCTCGCCCTGCCGTTCACGACGAACTACACCTCGCTGGCGCTCGCCATCCTGCTCATTCCGCTCGGCACGGCGTTCACGTTTCCCTGCGTGACGGGCATGCTTTCGCAGGTGATCCCGAACCACGAGCGCGGGCTGTACATGGGCGTGCAGCAGACCTTCGGCGGCATCGCGCGCGTCGCGGG
>PNKF01000243.1 GCA_013822285.1 Gemmatimonas sp. | reverse complement strand
TCGGTGAACGTCATCACCGGCCTCATCAAGGCCAACTTCCCCAGCCGCATCGCCTTCCGCGTGGCCTCGCAGATCGACTCGCGCACCATCCTCGACGGCATGGGCGCCGAAAGTCTGCTCGGCAACGGCGATATGCTCTTCATCCCGCCCGGCAAGAGCGAGCCCTCGCGCCTGCAGGGCGCGTTCCTGAGCAACGACGACACCGAGCGCCTCGTCGGCTGGTATCGCGAGCGCAAGGAAGCCCGCAAGGCCGCGCTCGAGGCCGAGGGCCTGATGGTCACGGAGGAGAACGCCGAGGACGACATCCTCGCCAAGGTGAAGGCGATGGAGGCGCTCGAGGCCGGCGGCGGCGAGGAGGCCGCCGAGGACGTCGGCGACCGCGACAAGCTGTTCCGGGAGGCTGCGGAGGTCTGCATCCAGCATCAGGGTGGCTCGACCTCGTTGCTGCAGCGCCGGCTCAAGATCGGCTACGGCCGCGCCGCGCGCATCATCGACCAACTGCACCTGGCCGGCATCCTCGGCCCGCCGGACGGCTCCAAGCCGCGCGATGTGTTGGTCGGGCTGGAAGATCTCGATCGGATCGCCGGCGAGCGCGCGGCGTAGCGCTTGCGCGAATGCGGGCCGGTCGCGAGCATCACCTGCGACCGGCCCGCATCGATTGTTCTCGACACCTATCGTCTGCCACCCCTGAGCGCCGTGCGCATTGCTTTCCTGAGTCTCGCCGACGCCCGCGATGTGCGCAGTTGGTCCGGCACGCTCTCCTTCAGCAAGGCCGCGCTCCAGCGCCACGTCGGCGAGGTCGTCGACCTCACGCCCGCGCCCGTCCCCACGCTGCCGCTCAAGGCCCTCGACGCCGCCAGCCGCATCCTGCGCGGCCAGAAGTACCTCTGGGAGCACGAACCCCTGCTCGTGCGGCGACTTGGGCGCGTGTTCACGCAGCGCGTGCGCGAGGCCAAGGTGGACGCCATCTTCGCGCCGGCGGCGTCGAGCGTCCTGCCGTATCTCGAGACCGATCGCCCGATCATCTACTTCAGCGACGCCACCTTCCAGGCGGCGGCGCAGACGCACCGCGGCTTCCAGCGCCTCACCGCGCGCACCGCCGCCGCCGCCGACGCCCACGAGCGCGCCAGCATCGCCAAGGCACGCGTCGCGCTGTTCGCCTCGCAGTGGGCGCTCGATTCCGCCCGGCGCGACTACGGCGCCGATCCCGCGCGCAGCCAGCTCCTGCACCTCGGCGCCAACCTGCCCGAGCCGCCGAGCGCCGCGGAGGCGCAGCCGAGGGGGCTGCCGATTTCGAGCGCGCCGCGCCCGGAGAGCGACGCGGCGCGCGCTCCTCACGCGGCGCCCGACGATTCCCTCCGTTTGTTGTTCGTCGGCGTGCACTGGGAAGGGAAGGGCGGCCCCATCGCCCTCGCCGCCCTGCGCGAACTCCGCGCGCGCGGCGTGCACGCGACGCTGACGGTGGTCGGCTGCGAACCCCCCGCCGGCACGCCGCGCGAGGGGCTCACGGTGATTCCCTTCCTCGACAAGTCGAAGCCCGCCGACCGCGCCCGCTTCGCCCAGGTCTGGCGCGAGGCGCAGTTGTTCGTGCTCCCCACGCGCTTCGAGGCAGCAGGGATCGTCTTCATCGAGGCCGGCGCGTACGGCCTGCCCTCACTCGGCAGCGACGTCGGCGGCGTGCCGTCGTACGTGCAGCACGACCAGACGGGCCTGCTGCTGCCGCTCGACGCCGACGGCAACGCCTGGGCCGACGCCATCCAGGCGCTCGTCGCCGACCCCGCGCGCTACGCGCGCTATGCGAGGGCCGCGCGGGCGCGCTACGAGCGCGAGCTCAACTGGGATGCGTTTGGGCGGCGGATGGCCGTGTTCGTGGGTGATCTGACCGGCGAGCGACGTCGCCACCTGCCGCGATGAAATGACGATGTCTCGCGAAGCTTCCTCGGGTATGCTGCGAGATGCTTCACCGTGGTGCACCTGCGCGCACCAAGTCAGGTGGGCTTCGAGCGCAACAACCGTCGACGCTTCATCTTCGTGGGGCCCCGCGATGGCAGTCAGCAGTATGCGGTGGCTGTGAAGGGGGTTCCGGCCGAGTCTGAGGTCGCCACGCTCTGGATCAGCACGGCGTTCCCCGTTTCCCGCACTTCCTTGCAGCGCCTGTCTCGGCGACATAGGTTGATAGCATTGGTCTGACGAATCACAAGGGCGGAAAGTCGCGCACCGCCAGGCGTCCGCGAGGACGCGACACAGATGCCACCCGGCGCGCAATGGCTGTGGTTCGTCACCCGAGAGGGGCGGCATCCGTGCGATGTCGCCCCTCTCGTGGCTTTCGGGCGCACGCGTCGCGCCCCAGCGGCTCGCACACACGAAATCGATGTGGGCGGCAACACGACGCTGATACATCGGCGGCAACGCATCGCTACACTGCCCGCCACGATGACCGCCCACAACCAACGCCTCGGAGCACTCGGCGAACGCATCGCCGAACGCTGGCTCCGCAAACATGGCTACACGATCCTCGCCCGCCGCTTCAAGTTCGGCCGGCGCGACATCGACCTCGTCGCCCAACGCGACGCCACCGTCGCCTTCGTCGAAGTGAAGGCGCGGAAGGGCGCCGAGTTCGGCGATCCCGTCGAAGCCGTGCACCATCGCAAACAGCGCGAGCTGACGAAGTCTGCGCGCGTCTGGATCGATCGCCACGGCCGCGACGGCGAGCAGTATCAGTTCGACGTCGTCGGCATCCTCGTTGACGATTCAGGCGTGCGAGTGAAGCACGTCACGAATGCGTTTGGAAAGGACGGATGACGGATGCGTGTTCTGGGACGGATGACGGATGACGGATGCTTGTTTCGGGATGCGAAGCGGCTTGGTGGCGAGCGAGCAAGGATCCGTGGACTACTGTGGAAAAGTGGTGTCGGTTTCCCACACCTTCAACGGATTTCCACACAGTCGAGATAGGTTAAAGCTCTGCCCCACAATGAGTTGTTGTTTTTCCACACAGCCCTGTCATTGTTTTATACATCCGTCATCCGTCTTCCGTCCAAGCCTTGACAGGACGAATCCGCTTCGTACTTTCTTCGGTGTCGGCCCGAAGCACTGGTCTTTTCGCTCTTCGTTCGGGACTAGCCCC
>PNKF01000242.1 GCA_013822285.1 Gemmatimonas sp. | reverse complement strand
CCAGCCACTTGGCCAGCATCACCGACCACGAGAGCAGCGAGAGCACCACGAGCACGACGAGCACGACCTTCGTCTCGTCGCTGGCGTTGAGGACGAGCTCGAAGCGCGTCGACGGGATGGCGGACTTGATCTGGAGGAGAAGCATCAGGCGACAGTCAGTGTGCGCGGGGGGAGGGACTGCACAGGAGGATCACCAAGCAGCGGTGATGGCGATCAGCGAGATGCGAACCACTGGAAGGTGCGGGCGAGGCCGTCTTCGAGACCGACTTCGGGGGTCCAACCCAGCACGGCTCCTGCCTTGGCGATACTCACGACCGAGCGACGTTGTTCCCCGGGACGTGCCGGCGCGTGCTGCAGCGGCACCTCGCGTCCGGCGGCGCGCATGAGGGCCTGCGCCAGATCGACCACCGACGTCTCGCGGCCGGTGCCGAGGTTGATGCCACGCTCGTCGACGCGGCCGGCAGGAATCGGCGCGTGCGCGGCGGCGAGCACATGCGCGCGCGCGACGTCGCCGACGTACACGTAGTCGCGCGTCTGGCCGCCGTCCCCGAAGACGGTGAGCGGCTGGCCGGCCAGAAGACGCTGACAGAAGATCGCGACCACACCCGCTTCGCCGTGAGGATCCTGGCGCGGACCAAAGACATTGGCGAAGCGCAGCGCGATGTAGTCCAACCCGTGGATGCGCGCGTAGTACGCGAGGTACAGTTCGACCGCGAACTTCGCGATGCCGTACGGGCTTTCCGGGTTCTTCTCGTAGGTCTCGAGGTTCGGCGGCTCGACGAAATCTCCGTACACCGCGCCGCCCGTCGAGGCGAAGAGTACGCGCGTCGGATGACCGCTGGCGCGTACGCCTTCGAGCAGGTTCAGCGAGCCGCGGATATTGACGTCCGCGTCGAACGAGGGATCGGCAACCGAGCGGCGCACGTCCATCTGCGCCGCGAGGTGGCAGAGCAGGTCGAACTTTCCCTCGCGCACCAGCGCCTGCGCCTCGGCAGATCGGATATCCGCCTGCACGAACTGGGCGGCGGCGGGCACCTGCTCCCGCTTGCCGCTCGAGAGGTCATCGAGGACGGTGACGCTCCAGCCAGCGGCCAGGAGCGCGTCGGAGACATGGGAGCCAATGAACCCGGCTCCCCCTGTGACGAGGGCGCGTTTGATGGTCATCCCCCAAAGTTAGCGAGCGGGGGACGGACTACCCACCCGTTCAGGGCATCTTCCCTGTCACGCGCGCCGCCATGCCGGTCTTCACGCCACCGTCGGTCTGCGACACGATGATCGCGCTCGCGCCCCAGCGCGTGACGCGCGTGACCTGCGCCACCGCGACATCCTGCGCGGGCATCGTCGTCCCATCGGCACCCACGCCACCCGGCACCGAGAGCGTCAGCTGGTCGCCCGGCACGAGTCCGTCCTCGGCTGTCGCGGCGAAGATGATCTGGTGGCCCACCGGCGGCAGCACCGGCTCGCCGTACATGTAGTTGATCGTCGTCGCCAGGCCGAACTCGACGCGCGCCGGGAACACGCCGGGCGTCATGACCAACGAGTCCACTGGCATCACGAGCTGACCGGCGAATAGGTCCTCGAACTTCGCGACGACGATGCCGCGCGCCCGCCGCCCTTCCGCCGCCTGCGTGATCTTGATGATGCCCGTCGGGATCACCACGCGACCCTTGCCCTCGATCGTCGGACCGTAGCGGAAGGTCATGACGCGCTGATCCACGGCGCCTTCGACGCCTTCCGGCACCTGCACCCACGCTTCTTCCATGTACTGCAGGGGTCGCTGCGTGTTGCGAATCCCAATGCCGTCCCTGGACGCGCCTTCGATGACGCGACCAGCCCCCGCCACGCCGTTGGCGTCCCACATGAACGGCGCCTGCAGATAGTCGCCGAGTCGCACGGCCGAGGGCGCTTCCTGGATGCGCAAGGACTGACGTTCCCCGCGCACCACGCGGAAGCGGTCCGGATTGAAGATCGTCATGGTCGGCGGCGCCGCCTGCGGCCCCTGCGGCACTTCCGCGCCCGTCGAGTCCATCACGACGACCGTGTCCGTGCGCGTCTGCTCGGCCGCGCCAGGCTCCGCGGGCGTGCCCGCCGTCGCCGGTACCTCACCCGAGATCACGATGACCTGATCCGGATAGATGAGGTTCGGATCCTGGATCGTCGACTGATTGCGCCGATAGATCTCCGGCCACTTGAACGGGTCGCCGAGATATTGCTGCGCCAGATCCCACAGCGTGTCGCCCTTCTTGACTGTGTGCGTCCGCGACTCGCCCTGGGCCGATGCCTGGGCCGGCGCGATCGCCAAGCCGGCGAGGACGGAGGACAGCAGGAGAATATTGCGCGTCATATGCGGGGCTCGACTCGTTCGGGAAATTCGTCTCGCTATACCCAAGGTGGACGAATCGCCTCGAAAAGTGCAACAGGTGGGAGACGTCGCAGGGGGGCACGGGCGGGGGGTGGGAGACGGGAATGAGGGAGATGGGGTGGCAGACGTCTGACGACGTCTCACGACGTCGCCCGTCTCGCCCCCGTCTCCCCCATTCTCCTCTCTCGATCTCCGCCCCTGCCCCCGTCCCCCGTCTCCCAGCTTAGACGGGAGAGGATGCGTCAGAACGGAAGATCATCATCCCCGTCCATCGCCTCCGGGAAGTCCGAGAACCCCGCCTCAGACTTTCCCGAGGCCGCCTTGGCCGGCCGCGCCGACTCAAAACCGCCGTCGCCGCCCTTGCCGCCGCCAAGCAGCAGGATGTCGCGCACGTTGATCTCGGTCACGTACCGCGTCTGCTTGTCCTTGTCCTCGTACTGGCGGTACTGGATCTCACCTTCGACGTAGAGCTTGTCGCCCTTCTTGACGTAGCGCTCGATGACGTCGGCGAGGCCGGTGCCACGGCCCTTCGCGTTCCACGCGACGCACTTGTGCCACTCGGTCTTCTCCTGCTTCTCGCCGGACGCGGACGTCCACTGGCGGCCGGTCGCGAGGGAGAACTGCGCGACCTTGCTGCCGTTGGGGGTGGTGCGGATCTCCGGATCGGCGCCAAGGTTGCCGATCAGGGTGACCTTGTTCAGACTGCGGCTCACGGGGCCTCCTGGTATGGGTCTGTCGGGAGCGGCAATCTGCGGGCCACGTCCGACA
>PNKF01000241.1 GCA_013822285.1 Gemmatimonas sp. | reverse complement strand
TGAGGACATCGTGGAGTTCGTGAACGCCGGCGTCGCGGGGTTCATCCTCAAGGATGCGACGCTCGACGACCTCGTCGCCACGATCCACTCGGTGGCAGCCGGCCTCAGCGTCCTGCCGACGGCGATGGTGAATACGCTCTTCTCGCAGATTGCCCGCGACGCGGTGGAGCGCGATGCGCCGGCGGTGCTGGAGTCGGTGCGCATGACACCGCGCGAGCGTCAGGTGATCAACCTGATCGCCGAGGGCCTGAGCAACAAGGAGAACGCGGCGCGCCTGCACATCGCGGTGCACACGGTGAAGAGCCACGTCCGCAACGTGATGGAGAAGCTCACGCTGCACTCGCGGCTGCAGATCGCGGCGTACGCGCACGCACAGACGCAGGGCTAGTTCACTCTCTTGTGCGATAGGCGGTGGCGGACGCGGCCTCTAGGTTGCGCGTATGACCCCCAAGCCGCCGATCATCTGGGCCTACACCTACCGGCTCGAGCCGCCCCAGCCGCCCGCCCGTCTCAAGGCCGTGAAGCTGTTGCTGGAGCGTGAGCACGCGGCGGCATCGGCGCGCGCCGGCACCTTCGAAGGCCGATTGGTCGCGGACGACCGCGTGTCGCACATCCTGGTGCTGTCGGATTCGCCGGATCTCACCAGCGATGCGAATCGCCGGCTCGAGATCGCGCTGCAGTCCATCGATGCGCGCTTCGTCCTCACGGTGCCGATGGTCGTGCCCGTCGAGCGGGTCGACGACATCCCGCCGAAGGACTAGTCCTCCTCCCCCGCAGGTCTCACCCCGGGCTCATCACTAAACCAGCACATCGGCCGATGGGGCCGGTGCTCGCGGCGGGGCATCCTTCGTGGAGCGGCGATCTGGCCGCGTCACACCGGAGCCAGGAGCCCCGCAATGCAGATCCGAAGCACACTCACGCGACTGTCGGCCGTCGCCTTGCTCGCGTTGGCCTGCGAGCCACATCTGCTCGGAGTCCCGGGCAGCGCCGCCTCCATTGAAGTCACGCCCAACGTCACCTTGGCGATCGGCGCCACGCAGCAGTTCACTGCGGTGGGCCGCGATGCCGAGGGTGTCGTCACGTCGATCACGCCCGTCTGGGCCGCCTCGGCTGGCGGTTCCATCTCCGCCACGGGTCTCTTCACTGCTGGCAACACCCCGGCGTCTATACGGACAACGTCTCCGCGACGGCGAACGGGCTCACCGGCTCTGCGACCGTCACGGTCGTGATCGGGCCGTTGGCGACCATCAGCGTCACACCGAACCCCGACACGACGCAGATCCTCACGACGCAGCAGTTCGTGGCGGTCGGTCGCGATGCGGGCAACAACATCGTCCCGATGACGCCGACGTGGTCGTTGACCAACGGCGGCGGCAGCATTGACGCGGCCGGCCTGTTCACCGCCGCCGGAACAGCGGGGACGTTCACCAATACAGTACGCGCGACCAACGGTACGATCTTCGGCACGGCGACCGTCGTGGTCACGACCGGTCCTTTGTCGTCCATCACGGTCACGCCGAACCCGGATACCACGCAGGTCCTCACCACGCAGCAGTTCGTGGCGGTCGGTCGCGATGCGGGCAACAACATCTTGACCATCACGCCAGTCTGGTCGGTGACCAACGGCGGTGGCAGCATCGACGCGGCAGGGCTCTTCACCGCCGGGAACGTCGCCGGCACCTTCACGAACACCGTGCGCGCCACCAGCGGCGCGATCTTCGGCAGCGCCAACGTCGTCGTCACGCCGGCGCCGGTCACGCCGCCCTTCGTTCCGCTGGGCGCCGCGACATCGCACGGCATCCTCGCCGGCACCCAGGTCACCTGCATCACGAACGGGTTGATCAGCGCCGACGTCGGCGTGAGCCCGGGCAACACCCTGACGGGCTTCGGTCCCTGCGTCTACACCGGAGTGGCGAACCTCGCCAACGGCGTCGCCGCGCAGGCCCAGCTCGATCTCACCACGGCCTACAACACGCTCGCCGGGCTCGCGTGCCCGCCGGCGAATGCCATCGTCGCCGATCTCGGCGGCACCACGCTGCCCGCCGGCGTCTATTGCTCGGCCATCGGCATCAACGTCACCGGTCCCCTGACGCTCAACGGCGGCGGCGATCCTGATGCGGTGTTCGTCTTCCAGGCCGGTTCGTCGCTCACCACGGCCGGCGACATCGTGCTCATCAATGGCGCGCAGTCCAAGAACGTGTACTGGCAGGTCGGCAGCTCGGCCACGCTCGGCACGGCCTCGCAATGGAAGGGCAACATCCTCGCGCTCACCAGCATCACGCTGGTCGACAACGCCACGCTGATCGGCCGCGCCTTGGCCCGCAACGGCGGCATCTCCCTCGGTTCGAACAACACCATCACGCTGCCGTAACCGGCCGCATTCCAGGAGCACTACATGATCAAGCGTACTCTCACCCTCGGCGCCGCGATGATCGTCGCGGCAGCCCCGATGGCGGCGCAGGACCGCGGCACCATCGAGTTCGGCGGCTTCGCGAGCTGGAACCAGTTCGCGTCCGCGCTGCAGATGAACGATGCCCTCGGCTTCGGGGGGCGCCTCGGCGCCTATCTCGATCCGCGCTGGGCGATCGAGTTCGACGTGAACGGCGGCAGCGCCACGCGTCCGGCCGGCCTGTCGGATCGTTCCTTCATGATGCTGGACGCGCGACTCGCCTTCGTGCCGATCAAGGTCGGGCGCGCGTCGCTCGTCCTTGGCGGCGGCGCCAGCCACGTCGATGCGAACGTCGGCGGTCCCTTCCAGGCGCAGAACTTCGGCTACCACGCCTTGGTCGGCGGCAAGCTCGCGCTCACCGAGACCTCGGCGCTGCGCGTCGACTACCTGCGCTACTTCAATGATGGCGAACAGCACGGCAGCATCCGCGCTGGCCTGGCGCTGGCCCGCCGTCCGATGGGCCGCACGACCACCAATACGGTGATGCAGACAACGCAGGCCCCGGCGCGTCCGGACTCCGTCAGCGCCGCCGAGACGCGTCGCCTGCGCGAGCAGGACCGCCGCTATGTCGCGCTACGCGATTCGCTACAGCGCAATCCCGTCCGCGCGATGACGCCGTCGAGCGTGGCTGCGCTCGCGACGATGCTCGAGATGGTGCACTTCGAGCGTGACCAATCCACACTGGATGGCGTCGCCCGCGC
>PNKF01000240.1 GCA_013822285.1 Gemmatimonas sp. | reverse complement strand
TGTCAGCACTGCCTTAGGCGCGCTCGAGGATGACGGCGTAGCCCTGGCCGACGCCGATGCACATCGTCGCCAACGCATAGCGTCCCTTGCGGCGCTGCAGCTCACGCGCCGCCGTCAGCGCCAGTCGCGCACCGCTCATGCCGAGTGGATGCCCCAAGGCGATGGCGCCCCCGTTGGGATTCACGCGCGTGTCGTCGTCGGCCACCCCGAGCTCGCGCAGGCACGCGAGGCCCTGCGCGGCGAATGCCTCGTTGAGCTCGATCACATCCATCTGGTCGAGCGTCAGCCCCGCGCGCTGCAGCACCAAGCGCGTCGCCGGGACCGGTCCCATGCCCATGATGCGCGGCTCCACGCCGGCGGCCGCGCTGGCCACCACACGCGCCAATGGCGCGAGCTTCTCGCGCTGCATCGCCGCATCGCTGGCCAGCAACAGCGCGGCGGCACCGTCGTTGAGCCCGGAGCTGTTGCCCGCCGTCACGCTGCCCTGCCCGTCATGGCGGAACGCGGGCTTCAGCTTGGCCAGCTTCTCCAGCGTGGTATCCGGGCGGATGAACTCGTCGTGCTGCAGCGGCAGCGGATCGCCCTTCTTCTGCGGGATCATCACCGGCACGATCTCCTCCGCCAGGCGCCCCTCATTGCGCGCCGCCAGCGCCTTCTGCTGCGAGCGCAGCGCGAAGGCATCCTGGTCCTCGCGACTCACGTGATAGCGCGCCGCCACGTTCTCTGCGGTCTCGCCCATGGAGTCGGTGCCGTGTGCATGCTTCATCAGCGGGTTCACGAATCGCCAGCCCAGCGCCGTGTCGAACAGCTGCATGTCGCGCCCAAACGGCTGCGCACTCTTGCTCAACACGTACGGCGCCCGCGTCATGCTCTCGACGCCACCGGCCACGTAGAGCTCGCCCTCGCCCGCCTTGATGGCGCGCGCGGCATTGGCGACCGCGCTCAAGCCGGAGGCGCACAACCGATTCACCGTCTCGCCGGGCACGGTCTGCGGCAATCCGGCGAGGAGCAGCGCCATACGCGCCACGTTGCGATTGTCCTCGCCCGCCTGATTCGCGCAGCCGAAGATCACATCGGCCAGCAGGGCGGGATCGAGCGACGCGTGGCGCTTGAGCAGTTCGCGGATGGCGAGCGCACCGAGGTCGTCGGCGCGAATGCTGCTCAAGGCACCGCCAAGGCTGCCGATGGGCGTGCGGATGCCGTCTACAATGAATGCGTCGATCATCGATGGGGCTTCTGGGTGCGGTACACGGTGCCGCGGAAATGACCCACGGTCACGCCGTCCTGGTTCGTCACGGTGACGCGCGCGAATCCCACCTTGCGCGACGTCGTCTCCTGTTCGCCGACGGCCGTGAGCACATCACCGGGCTTCACGGCGGCCGGATAGCTGATCGTACAATCGAGCGCGACGCTGATCTCGCCGCTCGCATTCGTGCAGAAGGCCAGCGCGGTGTCGGCGAACGAGAACACGATGCCGCCGTGAGCCGTGCCGAAGCCGTTGGTCATCTCGTCGCGCACAGTCATCTGCAGGCGGCAGTAGCCCTCGCGCACTTCCAGCACCTGAACGCCCAACCACTGCGAGAACGCGTCCTGCGCGAACATCCGTGCAATCACGGCCTGCGCGCGATCCGCCGCATGCTGCGACTCACTCATCGGGCTCGCTGGCAAGCGCTGCTCACTCACGGCAACAGCTTCCCGCCGCTCTTCGCGACGCGGCGCAGCAGCGGACTCGGCCGGTAGCGATCCTCGCCGTACTCCTGCTGCAGCGACTCCAAGGTCGCCAGCACCGCCGCGGGCCCCAGCGCATCGCCCCAGGTCAGCAAGCCACGCGGATAATTCACGCCCTTCGTCATCGCGAGTTCGATGTCCTCCGGCGAGGCCACGCGCAGCTGCACAGCGTCGACGGCCTCGTTGATCAGCATCGCGACCACGCGATCGCGAATCGTGCGGCCCAGCACCTCGTCCTCGGTGGCCGGCGGCGCAACGGCGCCATCGCGATAGTCGTAGTACCCGCGCTTCGCCTTCCGCCCCAACCAGCCGCTCTCGACCAAGCGTCGCTGCGTCAGGGACGGCCGATACCGCGGATCGAAGTACATCGCCTCGAACACGGAGCGCGTCACCGCGTAGTTCACGTCGTTCCCGATGAGGTCCATGAGCTCGAACGGACCCATCTTGAAGCCGCCCAAGGTACGCAGGGCCCAGTCGATGGTCGCCACATCCGCGATGCCCTCTTCAAGGATGCGCAGCGACTCGCCGTAGTAGGGACGCGCGATGCGATTGACGATGAAGCCCGGCGTATCCGAGGCCACCACCGCGACCTTGCCCCAGCGCTCCACCAGCCCGCGGCCCGCCTCGAGCACGGCAGCATCGGTAGCCAGCGCCGGAATCACTTCGACCAGCGCCATCACCGGCGCCGGATTGAAGAAGTGAATGCCCAGCACCCGCTCCGCCCGCTGGCAGCCGCCGGCGATCGCCGCGATGCTCAGGCTCGACGTGTTCGTCGCCAACACCGCCTCGCGCGAGACCACCGACTCCAGCGAGCGGAACAGCGTCTGCTTGATCGCGAGGTCCTCGACGATGGCTTCGATCACCAAGCCGCAGGGCGCAAAGTCCTCCAGGTCACTCGGAGCCACGCCGCTGATATACGACAGGCGCGCCAGCAGCGCCTCCGCCTCGGCCTGAGACCGCTTGCCCTTCTCGACCTCGCGGGCCATGGCCTTCGCGTGCCCGTCCTTCGCCTTCGCGACGGCGCTGGCTGAGGCATCGGCAAGCAGCACGCGGTGCCCGTTGGCGGCCGCCACCTGCGCAATGCCGGCACCCATCGTGCCCGCCCCAATCACACCTACGACGACATCAGGCCCGAGCGTCGGCGCCATCGTCACTGCCCCGTGTAGCTGGGGGCGCGCTTCTCAAGGAAGGCGCGCACGCCCTCCTCGTAGTCCTTCGTGCGCCCGGCTTCCTGCATGCAACGCGCTTCCATCTCGAGCTGCTCGTCCAGCCCGTTCGCCCATGAGGCATTCATCGCGCGCTTCGTCAGGCCGAACCCGCGCGTCGCCTGCGTCGCCAGCGATGCGGCAAGCGCGCGCGTGGTCGCCATCAGTTCAGCGGCCGGCGCGGTGTCCCAGATCAGCCCCCACTCCTTCGCCTGCTTGGCAGCGAGC
>PNKF01000239.1 GCA_013822285.1 Gemmatimonas sp. | reverse complement strand
CCCCGGAGGCGGCGATGCTGTGCCGCAGGTAGAGCAGGCGATCGCCGTCGCGGTGGGGGAGGGGCTTGAGCAGCACACCGCGGACGACGGAGAAGATGGCCGTGTTGGCGCCGATGCCGAGACCCAGCGTGAGGATGACGGCCATCGCGAAGCCAGGCGCGCGCAGCAGGCTGCGAAGGACGTAGCGGAGGTCGAGACGCATGGGGGGGCTCCATGGGAGGGGCGGGTTCGTCAGAAACTACTCCTTCCGACCCCGTATTGTTGCGGAGGACCGCCATCTCACCTGACGGCGGGATGGCGCCCCCCGGCATCTGCGCCCCCTTTACGACTTCGGTAAGTTCCCCACGTGACGCCTTGGATGCCCACCTTCGCCGCGCTGCTCGCCGTGACCGGCGTGCCGCTGCTCGTGCTCGCCGTGCTCGCCAGTACGGGGCGGACGCTGGGGCGCTTGTTGCCGACGCTGGTGAGCTTCGGCGCCGGCGCATTGCTGGGTGCGGCCGTGTTTCACCTGCTGCCCGAGGCCTACGAGCGGCATCCCTCGGTGGGCTTCGTGGCGCTGTCGGTGGCGGCTGGTGTGATCGGGTCGTACTTCATCGAACGGCTGTTGCACAAAGTGCAGCACACCGCACACGAGGCGGCGCCGCGTGAGCCGGCGCTCAGTGCTTTCGACGATCCGGCGATGGTGGCCGTGAGCTTCGGCGCGGACGCCGTGCACAACTTCGTGGATGGGGCCTTGATCGCGGCGGCGTTCTTGGCGGGCACAGGTCCTGGCATCGCGACCGCCATCGCGATGCTGGCGCATGAACTGCCGCGCGAGATCGGCACCTTCGGCGTGTTCGTACACTATGGCACGCGTCCGCGACGCGCGGTGGGCTTCGCGTTAGCGAGTGGCTTGCTTGCGTTCGCCGGAGCGGCGCTCACGCTGTGGTTCGGTGAGGAGACGGCGCACGCGGCCGAAGTGGTGGTGCCGGTGGCGGCAGGGTCGTTCTTGTTCGTCGGCGCGGCCGTGATGCTCTCGCAGCTCAAGGCGCTCAAGACCTGGGATCTCCCGAAGCCACAGCTGTTGGCCTGCGCTTTAGGCTTCGCGCTCTCGGCGGCGGCGACATTGCTCTCCGGCGGACACTGAGCGTGTGGCGACCGAGCGGCGAACTACAGGAGTCGCTGACGGTGGCGGTCGCAACCAGCGTGCTCGCGCTGGGCATCATGGCCTTCGCCGCGCCTGACGCGCTCCATGCGATTCTGCCCGGCCGTGGCCCGGGCTTCTCGGAGCGTGCGATCAGGTCTGAGTTGATGAGTCTGGCTCGCGCGCAGGATCGATATTTCGCGACCCAGCGACGCTACGCCTACGATCTTTCCGTCGTTCCGTGGCGCAGCGGACTCAACATCTGGGTGAAGGTGCGCGAAGCGGACTCGGTGAGCTTTCGCGCCACCGCAAGCGTCGGGGGCAGTGAGCCGGCGGCCTGCGAGATCCGCGTGCAGCGGCGGGCTGGGCTTGCCACGGCAGCGGACAGCGCGCGCATCACCTGCGGACTGGAGCGCCGGCGCTGAGCGCAGCGCTGCGCGTCTAGTTGCCGCCAGGCGCGCGCTGTTCGCGCGCGGGGATCTCCCGCCAGGTCTCGAGGGGGCGCGCCGATCCCACGATCCAACCGATGCCCGCCCCGTAGATCGCGCCGCCGGCGGCCATCGGAAAGATGAGCATGCCGCCGAGTCCGGGATCGCCAGAAATCGAGCCGATCGAACTCGCGTAGACTGCGACTCCCGCGGCGGTGCCGAGTAGCATGCCGACGAACATGCTGCGACTGCGCAGCTCGCGTCGAGTGCGGATCACCCGAAGCTCAGCTCGCCACACGTCGTCCGCGGGCACGAGCCGAGCGTCACCGCCGCCACCGCCGAGGCGCCAACCCTCGGCGGAGCGACCCAAGAAATCACCGACGATGCGCTCACGCGACATCAAGGTGAGCCGCAGGCTGTCGCCCACCGCTTGGGCTTCAATGCCGCGCGGTGCAGGCGACAAGAGCAGGAGCAGGGCGATCAGCAGGCGAATTCGCATGCGGCAGTTCTCGGCGCGACCGAAACTCGCTGCAAGCGTGATGCGAATCAGCGCCCGCCCGCCGCTCCGATCTCGAGCACGTAGCTCCCCGTCGCGCCGGGCGTGGCTCCGCGCACGATGATGGCGTACGTGCCTGCTTGCGGCACGACGACGCTCAGGGCGGACGCCGGGGCGCCGCTGGCTTCGCCGAGCAATGCGCCCGAACCCTGAAGGCCCACGTGCAGCGCCGGTGCGAACTGTGCGCTCTCGACGCGCAGCTGCAGCGTGTCGCCAGCGGCGGCCTGCACGTACCAGACTTCGAAATGCGTGCCGTCGTCCATCTTTCCATCGCGCGCGTCGAGCTGCGAGCCGAAGCGCAGGCCGCGGCCCAGGCGCTGCGCCGGCTCGGCGTCGCGCAGGGTGATGCGCGCCGGCGTGAACGGACCGGTCATGCCGGCCGCCGGCGGACGAACCTCCAGCGAGACGGTGTAGGCGCCGCGTCCCTCGCCGTCGTAGGCGTTGGCGATGATCACATACACGCCGTCGCTGGGCAGCGTGAGTTCGGCGGCAGAGTTCACGCCGTCGTCTTCGGAATCATCGTTCTGGACGAGCGGCTCGTCGCCGCCTTGCAGCCCGATGTGCATGAACGGATCGAAGTCCTCGGAGCGCTGACGTACCGTGACGCGCTGCCCGGCGGTGCCGCGGAAGTACCAGAGTTCGACACGGCTGCTGTCGTCGAGCATGAGGCTGGCGTCGGCCAGGCTGCCGGTCTTGCGATCGCCAGCGGTGAGTTCGCGCGTGGCGTCGACGGGGCGCTTGAGTAGCGCGGCGAGGCTCTGCGGTGCCTGCTGTGCGCCAAGTGCCTGCGGGGATGTCGCGGCGATGGCGAGGGCGGCGACGAGGCCAAGGCTGCGCATGGTGGTCGGCTTCGGAAGGAATCGCATCACGGGCATCAGAGTCTCAGGTCGGGGCTCGAGGAATGCTTTCACCGGAGTATTCTACGCCGCGGGACGGTCCGCGGTTGCACGGCTCGCATGTGAGAGATGCACGACGCCCCCGCGACCGAAAGGTCGCGGGGGCGTCGTGTGGAACGGAACTGACGGACTTAGGAGATCGTCACGCCGGCGAGCTGCTGGAGC
>PNKF01000238.1 GCA_013822285.1 Gemmatimonas sp. | reverse complement strand
ATCAACGACGCGTTCACGCTGGTGGACTTGCCAGGCTACGGCTACGCGAAGATCTCGAAGGAGCGGCAGGCGGAGTGGCGGCCGCTGATCGAGGGCTATCTGCGCGGGGCGCCGGCGCTGCGCGGCGTGGTGCAGCTCCTCGACGTGCGCCGCGACCCGACCGATGACGACCTGCAGATGTTCGACCTGCTGGCAGACATCGGCTTGCCGACCTTGGTCTGCGTGACGAAAGTAGACAAGCTCTCGAAGGGCGCGGCGGCGAAGCAGGTGCAGTCGCTGGCGTTGCGGCTGGGGCTGGATCCGGCGCAGGTGATCTCGTTCTCGGCCGTCAGTGGTGCGGGGCGGGATGAGCTGGCGGAGGCGGTGATGTCGCTGGTGTCCGCTGAACCGGCTGCCGCCGACGAGGACTAACGGCTCTGCCACAGAGGCACGGAGGCACAGAGCTTTGCGTGCCTCGTGGAGAGATTGCTGCGGTGAGCTCGCTGTCTTGTTGAAGTACTGCCAGCTGACTGCCACACTGAGGGTCGCGGCGCGTTGCACACAGCTCCGTGCCTCTGTGTCTCCGTGGCCGCAGTTCAGTCAATCTGCGAATCTTCACGTGAGGTAATCACGAGATGCCAAGAATCCCCCTGCAGAAGCTGCCCGCGCGCGCGACGGAGTCCGTCGAGGACGCCTGGATCGCGAACCTGAGCGAGCGACTCGCCGACGCGAGCACGGACCGTGCCCTGCTCTGCCGCGACACGCTGCTGGAGCTGGCGTACCCGCAGTATGTGGGCCGCTATGAGCAGACGATGGCGGACCTGAAGACCCCGCTCGGCACGCAACTGGCGCTGGCCGCGCTGGATCCGCGCAACGTGACGCTGGAACCGGAGTACTACGGCGACTGCGACCAGGAGAAGTTCCAGCGCGTCAAGCCGCTGCTCTGGCTGTGGTACTCCTTCGACCGGCTACCGATCGGCGGGCAGGCCGTCCAGCTCGGCGTGAAGCTCCGCCGCGCACTGGCGCCGCACATCTTCAAGCGGGTGGGCAAGAACTTCAAGTGCTTCCAGCACGTGGAGTTCTCGTTCGGCTACAACATGGAAGTCGGGGACGACGTGGTGGTGCACCGGCACGTGCTGCTCGACGACCGCGGCGGCATCCGGATGGGGAACCGCGTGTCGATCTCGGACTATGCGAACATCTACTCGCATACGCACAGCATCGTGGACCAGGTGGATGTCACGAACGTGCTGACGATCCTCGATGACGACGTGCGGATCACCTACCACGCGACGGTGCTGGCGGGGGTGCACGTGAAGGAGAACGGCATGGTGGGCGCGGTGGCGGTAGCGACCAAGAACGTGCGGCCGTACCACGTGAACGTGGGGATCCCGGCAAAGTCCGTGCGCGTGAAGCCGAATGCGCCGGCCGAGCGGACATCGCTGGCCACGGATCGGGCCGACGACTGAACAGCTGCCACAGAGGCACGGAGGCGCGGAGCCTTGCGTGCCTCACCGATGGATTGGCGCGCTCGACAAGAACCACGATGGGGGCTCGCGCCGATGATTCGGTGCGGGCCCCCAAGTGCTTTGCTCGAACGTCGCGCAATCCTCCGTGACTCTGTATCTCCGTGGCCGCAGTTAGCCCAGCGGTACGTCGAGCACGTCGTGGACTTCGGGCGTGCGCAGCAGAGCATACGCATCGTCGAGGTGCCGGCGTTCATGCGGCCAGGAGTAGCGACGGCGCGCCTGTGAGATCGTGAGCCAGGCATGCTTGTCGTGTTCATCCCCGCGGACGACGGGGGCGTCGGGCGGGACGACGGCGGCGAAGACGGCGGCCAACTGCACGCTGGCCTTGGGCACCAAGTAAAACGGGTGCATCGTCACGCTGAGCAGGCGCTCGGGCTTGAGGCCGGTCTCCTCGAAGAGCTCTCGCACGGCCGCATCCGGCAACGACTCGCCGTCCATCACCTTGCCGTGCACCATCTCCCAGGAGCCGGGGCAGCGTGTGCCGTCGCGCCGGCGCAGGGCCAGCGCCTGCCAGCCCCGCTCCACGGGACGGAAGGCCACGACGTCGATGACGCGGACTTCGATCGGGATGGTCGTCATGCGGCGCGACCTCGTGCAGCCTGCGTGATGGCCGCCGAGACAACGATCACGGCGCCTTCGCCTTGCGGTCGATCAGCGAGTGGATGCGCGCGGAGAGGGCGCGGGCGCGGAACGGCTTCGTGAGATAGTCGCTGGCCCCGTACTCGAAGACGCGCACTTCGCTGTCTTCATCGCCCTTGGCAGTGAGCACGATGACGGGCAGTTTGGCCGTGGCCGGCCGCGCACGCAGATGACTGAGCACCCCGTAGCCGTCGAGGCGCGGCAGGTTGAGGTCGAGCACCACGAGATCGGGCGCGAGGCGGTCGATCTCATCCAGCGCGACGACACCGTCATTGGCTTCGTAGATCACGAAGCCTTCGCGCTCAAGCAGGTCCTTCATGACGCGGCGCAGGGCTTCTTCGTCCTCGACGAGCAGCACGCGCTTGGCCGCCGGGCGCTTGGCGATCTCGTCGCCGACGAGTTCGAAGGCATCGGCGCTGAAGGTATTCGGCGCGGCGTGGCGCGTGCCGCTGCGGCGGGCACGGGCACTCGGCGACGAAGGACCTTCGTCGTCGTCGATGACCGGCGGCGCCACCTGCGACGAGAGACGGATCGGATTGCCGAGCGGCGGCTTGACCGGCGTGACTTCGTCGGTGTTGGCGCGCGCCCCGGCGCTCTTGGCGCTGCTCTCCTGCGGTGCTTCGAGCACGCGCAGCAGTTCGTCCATCGTGGTCTCGCCCTTGCGCACGTGCGCGACGGCGGACTCCCACAGGGAGCGCATGCCGCCTTCGCGGGCGGCGTCGTTGATGCGGTCGACGCTCTCGTTGCCGGCGATGCGACGTTCGACTTCCTCGGTCACCTGCAGCACTTCTTCGATGGCGAGACGGCCGCGGTAGCCCGTCATCGAGCAGTCGGGGCAGCCGACGGCGCGGTACAGCGTGCCTTGATCGGGGAAGTACTTCTGCATGCGCTCCGGCACCTGCCCCACCGCGAGCTCGCGGCAGGACGGGCAGATGCGGCGCATGAGGCGCTGGGCGACCACGCCCTTCAGCGCGGCGGCGATCTTGTAGCTCTCGATGCCGATGTCGACGAGACGCGTGACGGAGCTCGCGGCGTCGTTGGTGTGCAGCGTCGAGAGCACCAAGTGACCGGTG
>PNKF01000237.1 GCA_013822285.1 Gemmatimonas sp. | reverse complement strand
GCCGTCGCGGTTGTTGTCGTGCGCGACGTACTTGCCCCAGTACATCAGGGGCAGGCGGGATTCGCCGGTGGGGCGTGACTTGTTGTAGTAGTAGGTATCGACCTGGCGCTCGCGGCCGTCGACCTCGAGCACCGGCGTGATGAAGGTGATGGCGTTCTCGCGGATGTTCTTGATCAGCGGCTGGTCGCTGACGGCGAGGCGATACGCCATCTCCATCAGCATCTCGGGGCCGCCGGTCTCGCCGGAGTGCAGGCCGGACGTCACCCAGTAGATCGGCTTGGCCGTGCGGATGATCTCGCGGGCGCGGGCCTCGCTGGTGCGCCGCGGGTCCGTGAGCTCCTTGAGCAGGCCACGGTAGCGATCGAGGTCGCGGATCGTCGCTTCGTCGGCGACGGCCAACACATACATATCGCGCCCTTCTTCGGAGGTGCCGATCTTCCAGACCTTCACGCGATCGGACGCGGCGTCGAGGGCCTGGTAGTAGCGATGGATATCGGCGGCGTAGGTCAGCTCACCCGGCGTGCCGACGATGCGCCCGAAGAACTTCAGTGGCGTGGGGATCGTCGGATGCGCCGGCAGGTGATCGACGAGTTCCGTCGTGATGCGCGGATCCTGCAGGTGCTCGCGAATCTTGGCGGTGTACTCCTGGTCGATCGGCTGCGGCTGTTGCGCGACCAAAGGCCGCAGGGGCGCCGCGACGAGGAGCAGGGCGAGGGCGCGTGTGAGGGCACGGCGCTGGCGGGCGGTGGGGGCCATCGAATCTCCGTCGGTACGAGAGGTGGTCGAGAAGCTACGTGTGACGCGGCTCACGCGCTGGACTTCGGGGTAGGGGTGGAGCGGACTATCCGCCCGGACGGCGCGGCGGTAGCTTCCGCGCGCAGCACCCCTACCCTCAGCGGAGACCCGCGATGTTCACCCGTTCGATGCGCCGAGCCCTGCCGTTTCTTGCCGCACTCTTCACCGTGAGTGCGGTGCCCGCGACGGCGCGTGCGCAGTCCGTGATCGAGCAGCTCACGACGGCCGCCACGCAGATGATGACCAATGCCGGCCTGTCGAGCCGCAGCCAGCACGATGGCTCGCTGCGTCAGGGCGAGACCACGGAGCTGACGCTCAAGCTCGCCGCGGGCCAGCAGATCCTGATCGCCGGCTTCTGCGACGAAGACTGCTCGGACCTCGACCTGCGCGTCATCCAGAACGGCAGCACGCTGGGCGAAGACATCCTCGACGATGACGCGCCGATGGTGACGCTGCAGAACTTCGCGGGCGGCACGGTGACGGTGCGCGTGGAGATGCCGGGCTGCTCGGTGGCGCCCTGCGCGTTCCGCGTGATGGTGTTCGGGAAGTAATCGCCGATGCGGTCGATGCTCCGACGTCGCACCTGGCTGGTCTTGGCCGCCCTCGTGGCGTCACCGCTGGTGGTGACACCCTTGGCGGCGCAGGCCGCGGCCCCTGCGCCGACTGCGCCGACTGGGCCACGGCTCACGGCGATCCGCACGTCGCTGCTGCGCCGCGCCACTGAAGTGCAGCAGCGCTGGACCGATAGCTTGCCGGACCTGCACGCGACGGCATCCGAGACCGGCTACGCGTCGGCGGGCGATGAGTCCGATGTGGTGCTTTCGCTGCGCGGTGAGGGCATCGTGTACGCGGTCTGCGACGAGGCCTGTTCGGGGGTCCGCTTCCGTTTGCTCGACGCCGAGGGCCGCGAACTCGCGCAGTCCACGGTGATCGACGGTGTCCCGACGGTCGCCTTCGACGGCGGCCACAACTGGGGCCCTGGCACGACGGCGCGGGTGCGCATGCTCGGCTGTCGGCAGGCGCCCTGCGGGTTCCGGCTGACGGTCATGTTGAAGTAACGCGGAGGCCTGCAGGACAAAGCGGGGGGACGGCATGATGCCGTCCCCCCGCTTCGTTCGCCTGCCTCGCGCCGCTTAGACCGGGAACAGCATCTCGCGGTAGCGCGGCAGCGGCCAGTGCGCGTCGCCGATGCTGACCTCGAGCTTATCCGAGACCTCGCGGCAAGCCAGCATGGTGCTCGCCCCGGTGCTCGTGAGGAACGCGGCGCACTTGGAGACGTCGTCGTGCAGCGTGTGCGCCTTGGCGATCGCCGCGTGCAGCGCCGCCGTCTTGCCCTGCAGCGCCGTGGTGAGCTTGCCCACCGAGGCCAGCGCGGTCTTCTGCGGAATGCTCTTGATGCCCACGGCCTTCGCCTTCGCCGCACCTTCGGCCAGTTCGCCGAGGTAGCTGTAGGCCGCCGGGAGGATCATCGTGTCGAGCATCTCGGCCAGCGTTTCCATCTCGATGAGCAGGTCCTTCACATAGCGCTCGACGCGGATGTGGTAGCGGCTCTCGAGCTCGGCTTCGGAGAGGATGCCCGTGCCCTTGAATAGCGACTTGGCGCCGGCGGTCGTGAGCTGCGCGAGCGCTTCCGGAGCACGGCGCAGGTTGAGCAGTCCGCGCTTCTTGGCCTCCTTCACCCAGGCGTCGGAGTACCCGTTGCCCTCGAAGCGGATGGCGCTGGTGTCCTTGAACGCCTTGCGCACCACCTTGAGCGCGGCGTCATCGACGGCGACGCCCGCGGCGATCTCCTTCTTGAGCTGCGCGGTGAGGTCCGTCAGCGCCTCGGCGACGACGGCGTTCACGATCATCACCGGGAAGGCGATTGACTGCGACGAGCCGACGGCGCGGAACTCGAACTTCGCGCCCGTGAACGCGAAGGGCGAGGTGCGGTTGCGGTCCGTGTTGTCCTGCTCGATCTCCGGCAGCTTGGCGACGCCGAGCTGCAGCATCGCCTGCTCGGCCTTGGTGCCCGCGCGGCCGGCGATGATATCCTCGATCATCTTCGTGAGCGCGTTGCCCATGAAGACGGAGATGATGGCCGGCGGCGCCTCGTTGGCGCCGAGGCGATGTTCGTTGCCGCTGGTGCCGATGCCGGCACGCAGCAGGCCCTGATGCTTGTGCACGCCCTTGAGCACCGCCGCCAGGAACATGAGGAAGCGGATGTTCTGGTGCGGCGTCTTGCCCGGCTTGAGCAGATTGATGCCGTTGAGCTCGTTGTCCGAGGCGATCGACAGCGACCAGTTGCAGTGCTTGCCCGAGCCGTTGATGCCGGCGAAGGGCTTCTCGTTGAGCAGCACCTGCAGGCCATGGCGCAGGGCCACGTCCTTGAGGACACTCATCACGAGCTGATTGTGGTCGGTGGCGATGTCGGTCTCTTCGAACATCGGC
>PNKF01000236.1 GCA_013822285.1 Gemmatimonas sp. | reverse complement strand
ACGCCAGATGTACCACTGGCACACGGGCACGATGACGCGGCGATCGACGGCCCTGGATGCGCGCGAAAGCACGGCGACGGTGGAGCTGAACCCACTCGACGCGGCGGAGCTCGGGGTGCAGGACGGCGACGAGGTGAGCGTGACGTCGCGGCGCAACACCATCCGCATCGCGGTGCGCATCTCGCCTCGCGTGGCGCGGAAGCAGGTCTTCGTGCCGATGCACTACCGCGAAGCCGCGGCGAACCTGCTGACGAACCCGGCGTTCGACGGGCCCTCGGGCATCCCCGAGTTCAAGGTCTGCGCGGTGCGCGTCGAAGCGGTGAAGCCCGCGCTGGTCTAAGCTGCCTCCGAGAGTCGGCGGCTGAACGCCTAGCCGCCGACGACCTCGTCTTCGTCGTCTGCCCCAGGCAGGAGCACGTGGAAGGTGGTGCCGACGCCGAGCGTGGACTCGACGCCGATCTCGCCACCGGCTTGGTAGACGATGCCGTGGACGGTGGCGAGCCCGAGCCCCGTGCCCTTCCCCTGTGGCTTCGTCGTGAAGAACGGCTCAAAGATCCGCGCGACCACTTCGGGCTCCATGCCGATGCCGTTGTCGCGCACGGACACGCGCACCCCAGCACCAGCGCGATAGCGGGTGCGGACGACGTCCACGCCAAGCTCGCCGCCATTCGGCATGGCATCGCGCGCGTTCACGGCGAGGTTCATCAGCACCTGCTCGAACTGCGTGGGATCGATGCGCACGTCCGGCAGGTCGTTGCCGATGCGGACGTTGAGCCGCACCGTGCTGCCGAGCAGCGGGTCGATGAGGCGCATGAAGCCGCCGACGAGTTCACCGACGTCGACGACCTTGGGCGCGACGACCTTGCGGCGTGCGAAGGCGAGGAGCTGCTGCGTCAGTTCGCCGGCTCGCGTGGCGGCTTTCTCGATCTCCGCGAGGTCGGACTGGCGCGGATCCTGCCCGGGCAACGACTGGGCGACGATACCGGCATACCCGACGACCGCCGTCATGAGATTGTTGAAGTCGTGCGCGACGCCCCCCGCGAGACGGCCGAGGGCCTCGAGCCGGCGCGTCTCCGCCTCTGCCGTCTCCTGCTTGCGGCGATCGGTCACGTTGCGCACGACTTGGCTGGCGCCGACGATGTCGCCGTGCTCGTCGCGGACGGGGCTGTAGGTGATTTCGAACTCGTCGCGAGCGAGCGCGGGATCTCCGATCTCACGCATCGCGGTGAAGCGATTGCCCTGAAGGGCACGGCGCCAGTGCGCGACAGATTCGTCGCGGTCCAGGGGCAGGCTCTCGAGCACGTCGTCCATGCGCATGCCGGTGCGCACCGTGACGCCGGAGATCCGCTGGAATCCGCGCACCCAGGCGGGGTTCACGGCGATGATGTTCAGGTCGTGGTCGACAGCGGCGATGAGGTCGCCGGAGCTTTCAATGATGGCGGCAAGCTGCGCGAAGGCGCCGCGGGCGCGCGCCTCGGCCACGGCGCGCTCGACGAGCGTGAGCGGGAAGATCATCGTCGGTCCGGCGAGGGACGCGACGTAGATCCACGCGCGGCGGCCGCGCACGATGGGATCCGATCCGAACTGGCCGAAGGGTCCGACGTCGAGCACCGTGGACGCGATGACGGTCACGGCGAACATGGCCGCGAAGACGGCGTAACCTCGCACTCCGAAGCGCAAACCGGCCCAGACCAGGAAGGGTACGGTCGCGACCGCCGCCGGCAGTTCGAAGCCAAACCACCCCGGCTCGAAGAACGCCCAAATCAGGGCGACTGCGTACACCGACGCGAGCAGCGGGAGTTCCCAGCGCCAGGCGTTGTCCGTGCGCAGCTCGGCGCGCAGCGGCGCGGACTGCGCGAGCAGGATCGGCGTCAGCGCGAACATCGAGGTGACGGCGGACACCCACCATGCGCCCATCGTGTAACCCGGGGCGATCTGAGGCCCAATGAGTTGCACGATGGCTGTGGCGAGCAGCGTGGTGGGCAGCGAACCGATGAGCACGACGACGGCCAGCCACGTGTAGGAGAGCGCACCCCGAAGCGGGTGTCGACCATCGGCGAGCCACTGGTGGAAGAGCACCACGGCGATGGACTGCGCCATCAACTGCGCGGTGCCCGTGATGGAGCGCATCCAATCGCCGCTGTGGCCGCCGGCGCCGAGGATGATGGCGACCGCGAGCGCAACGGCCGCCCAGGCGCGATCGCGTTCGCGGCAGTTGAACAGGATGGCGACCGCCAATCCGTGCAGCGGCCACGGGATGACCGCGAACTCCATGTGGCGTAGCACGGGCCCGGCCGCATACGTCACGACACCCGCGATCGCGATCCACGCGACGAGGGCTGGCGTGCTGTAGGGTCGATAGGCGTGGCGCGGGATGGAGCCGACGGACATCGCTGACGTTGCTCGAGGGGACCCCTTTCTTCAGGGGGGCGAGGGGGCGACGTTTCTATAGCTGAAAGTACACCACGACGCCGATAGAAGTATCGGCCTAGCCCCGCCACTCCGTGCGCGCCCTCGTCAAATCCGCCCCGACCCAGGGGTTTACGCTGAAGGAAGTCCCCGTCCCCACCATCCGCGACGACGAAGTGCTGATTCGCGTCCGTCGCGCCGGCGTCTGCGGCACTGACGTCCACATCCACGAGTGGGACGCCTGGGCGCAGGGGCGCTGCAAGCCGCCGTTCATCGTCGGCCACGAGTTTGCCGGCGAAGTGGAGAAGGTCGGCGCGCTGGTGACGGACGTGAAGGTCGGCGACCGCGTGACGGCCGAGGGCCACATCGTCTGCGGCATGTGCCATCTCTGCCGCACGGGCAATGCGCATGTGTGCCCGAACACGAAGATCATCGGCGTGGACCGCGACGGCGCCTTCGCCGACTACATCGCGATGCCGGCGACGAATGTGTGGCAGCTCGACGCGAACATCCCGTTCGAGATCGGCGGCATCCACGATCCGATGGGCAACGCCTTCCACACGGCGCTGCATGGGACGGAACTCTCCGGCAAGACGGTGCTCGTCACCGGCTGCGGCCCGATCGGCATCTTCGCGGTGGGCATCGCGAAGGCAGCGGGGGCCTCGCACATCGTCGCCAGCGACGTGAATCCGAAGCGCCTGGCGCTGGCGACGCAGATGGGCGCACACAGCGCGGTGCATCCGCAGGACGCCGAGGCGGCCGTGCAGAAGGCCACGCACGGACTCGGCGTGGACGTCGTGCTCGAGATGAGCGGCGTGCCGGCGGC
>PNKF01000235.1 GCA_013822285.1 Gemmatimonas sp. | reverse complement strand
CGGGGTGACCCAGTTTGCTGCGTTCGCCCGCATGTCGTCGAGCGTGAGGAACCCGCCTTGCCGCTCGAGGTGCTGCACGATGCGCCGGCCGAGCGCGCCCGTGTAGAAGTGCGCGACGCCACTGTCGGCGATGGCCTGCATCGTGCGCGCGAGGTCCGGGTTCCGAAACCATTCGCCCGCACGCGGCGCGCGACCGCCGGGCAAGTACGTGGCGGCTGCCGCGGAGTCACGTTGCAGCAGGTCGGTCTGCTCGGCCCACTGCGCGGCGATGATCGGCGTGACCGGGAATCCGTCGCGCGCGTACCGAATGGCGGGTTGCAGCATCTCGCGCAGGCTGCGGGTGCCGTGCGTGCGCAGCAGCATGTTCCAGCCGGCGAGCGCGCCCGGAACGGTCACCGACATCGCGCCCTGCTGCGAGCCGGCGCGGAAGCCGCGCGCGATCAGCGTGTCGCGGAGCATGCGTGAGCCGGCGCGGCCGCTGGCATTGATGGCCACGAGCCGCTGCTCCTTGGCGAGCCAGACGATGGCGAACATGTCACCGCCGATGCCCGTCATGTGCGGTTCGGTCACGCCCAACACCGCCGAGGCCGCAACGGCGGCGTCGATGGCGTTGCCGCCGGTGCGCAGCACTTCGAGCGCGGCGGCGGAGGCGAGGGGCTGGCTGGTGGCGACCATGCCCTGCGGGGCGTAGACGGTAGAGCGGCCGGCGAGAGTGGTCGGGCGCTGCGCTGGCAGGGTCGCCAGCGGCAGCGCTCCGATCAGCACCCCGACAACAGCGAGGCGCATGCGCATCACTCCATCCGCATCGCGGGCCCGATCGCGCGGTTGATCGCCGCCGTGGCCGCATCCAACTCACGCCGCAGCACCTCGGCCCGCTCCAGCGCGTCGCGACCGACCTTCTGGTCCACGCGCGTCGTCATCCCCGACAGATACTGGATGTGCGCCTGGAGGCCAGGCTTGCCGTAGCGCACCGGCTGCGTGAGCAACTGGTCGCGCAGCACCGTGCGCACCGCTGCAAGCGTATCAGCCGCTGCGGCCCCAGCCGCCGCGAGACGCGTCTCTGCCGCACGCGCCCGTGCAATCAACGCGTTCACCTCGGCCACCATCGCGCGCATGCGGACGTTGTGCGCGAACTGCTCCTGCAGGTCAGCTGCGGTATAGCCCTCGGCGGCGAGCCGCGGATCGATCTCGACCGTGAGCGGCACGGTCTTCGACTGCCCGCCGACCGACACCGTGACGCTGTACTGCCCCGGCGGTGCGCCCAGGCCGTTCTGGTGCTGCACGCCCCAGGTGAAGCGATTGAAGCCCGCCTTGGCCGACACGAGGTTGAGCACCGGTGCGTTGACCTCGGCGGGAATCGCGCGGCCCACCATCATCGCTTCCTCCGCTTCTTCTTCCGCGTCCGCCGGACGACGGCGCGCCGGTGCCGCCGGCGTCACACCGCTCTTGTAGCTGTTCACGAGCTGACCGTTGGCATCGCGGATCTCGATGCGCACGGTGTCGGTCGGCGCCGTCGCGAGATAGTAATCCACCTGCGGGCCGAAGTACTGCGCAGCGGCACCCGTGGTGCGCACGCCAGCGCGCGGCGTGTACACGTTGAGCGCCTGCGTGTGCGACGTGGCGTTGAGCTGGTGCAACGCGCTGAGGTTGTGGAAGATCCAGTTGCCGCGGCCCTGCGTGGCCACGATCAGGTCCTTCTTGTGCACGAGGATCTGGTTGATCGGCACCTGCGGCACGTTCAGGTTGAACGGCTGCCAGTTCGCCCCGTTGTCGAACGAGATGTACAGGCCGAATTCGGTGCCGGCATAGAGCAGGCCCTCACGGTCCGGATCTTCACGCACGACGCGCGTCGGCGCGTCCGCGGGAATGCCGTTGCGGCCCGTGGTCAGACGGGTCCAGGTCTTGCCGTAGTCTTCGGTGCGGTAGATGTACGGCGCGTAGTCGCCAAGCAGATAGCGATACGTGGCCACGTAGGCCGAGCCCGGGCGATGCGGTGAGACCTCGATCC
Source organism: Gemmatimonas sp. (assembly GCA_013822285.1). Classification (GTDB taxonomy): domain Bacteria; phylum Gemmatimonadota; class Gemmatimonadetes; order Gemmatimonadales; family Gemmatimonadaceae; genus Pseudogemmatithrix. The sequence continues at coordinate 1,237 of PNKF01000235.1, read as the reverse complement.
ACGCCACGCGGCCACCCAACTCGAGGCCCGGCGGCGTGACGTTGCTCCAGTTGCGCCCACCATCGCGGGTGACGTGCACCGGACCGTCATTCGCGCCGGTCCAGATCACGCCCGCCTCGTGCGGCGACTCCGTGATGGCATACAGCGTGCTGTAGAACTCCTCGCCCGTCACGTCGCGCGTAATCGGCTCGCCGCTGGCGCCCTGGCGATGGTCCTGCGGATACCAGGTGAGGTCAGGCGAGATCTTCTCCCAGGTCACGCCCTTGTCGCGCGTACGGTGCACGTACTGCGTGCCGTAGTACAGCACCGACGGATCATGCGGCGACAGCGCCATCGGCACCGTGCGCTGGATGCGATAGATCAAGTCCTGACCCGCATTGCCGTACAGCGACTGGCCGCCGATCCAATAGTTGCGCGACTGACGCGTCTCGGTGTTCATCACCGCGAACTGACCCTTGCAGCTGCCGTAGATGATGTTCGGCTCGCTCGGATGCGGGATGATCGGACCCGTCTCGCAGCCGGGACCCGTCTGCAGCGCCGAGGCATCGAAAGGATTCGCGACGCTCGACCAGTACCAGGTGTTGTTGTCCTGCTGCGCCGAGTAGAGGTTGTACGGGAAGCGATTGTCGGGCCACACGCCATAGAACTCAGCCGTCGGCTGATTGCGCTGCGTCGACCAGGTGCGACCGCCATCGAACGACACGTTCGCGCCGCCGTCATTGGCCTGCACCATCGTCTGGCCGTTGGTCGGGTTGATCCAGATGTCGTGGTTGTCGCCGTGCGGGGTGGGGAAGGCGCGCATCGTGCGACCACCGTCGGTGGACTTGTAGAAGCCCTCGGCGCCGGCGTACACGACATCGGCGTTCGTCGGATCCGCACCGAGCGTCGTGTAATAGAACGGGCGCGTGATGAGGCCCGGCGTGTTGTTCACCTGCGTCCACGTCGCGCCCGCGTCATCAGAGCGATACAGACCACCGCCCGGCTCGGCTTCGACGAGCAAGTAGAGGCGCTCGGGATTCGCCGCGGTGACCGCGATGTTGCCCTTGCCGATCAGTCCGCTGGGTAGGCCCGTGCCGAACTTACGGAAGGTCACGCCACCGTCGGTGCTCTTGTAGAAGCCGCCTTCGCGCGAGCCAGAGATGATGGTCCACGGCTTGCGCTCGAGGCGCGCCATCCAGGCGTAGACGGTGTTTGGGTCGCCCGGCTTGAGCTCCACGTCCGAGGCGCCGGTGCTGTC
>PNKF01000234.1 GCA_013822285.1 Gemmatimonas sp. | reverse complement strand
AGGTGCACCCGTGGGGCAGCGATTGGTTCGAGCTGCAGCCGTGGGAAAAACAGAATGGCGAACCGGAGCTCTGGAAACATCTCCTCCGCCGACGCTATGGCGGCGACTTGCAGGGCATCATCGACCGCCTGCCCTATCTTCAGCAACTCGGCATCACCGCGCTCTACCTCAATCCCGTCTTCGACGCGCCCTCACTGCACAAATACGACGGCGCGAGCTACCACCACATCGACCCCAACTTCGGCCCCGATCCCGCCGGCGACCGCGCGCTCATCGCCACCGAGAACCCGCTCGATCCCGCGACGTGGGTGTGGACGAAGGCCGACGAACTCGCGCTGCAGCTCATCGACGAGGCGCACGCGCGCGGCCTGCGCATCATCTTCGACGGCGTGTTCAATCACATGGGGAAAAACTCCTTCGCCTTTCGCGACGTCGAGACGAACCAGCAGGCCTCGCCCTATCGCGACTGGTTCACCGTGAAATCCTGGGACGACGCGGCCGCTGGCACGAAGTTCGACTACGAAGGCTGGTTCGGCGCGAAGTCCCTGCCCGAGCTGCGCGAGGACGAGCACGGCATCGTCGCCGGACCGCGTGACTACATCTTCGCCGCGACCGAGCGCTGGATGAACCCCAAGGGCCGCGGCGCCGCGCGCGGCATCGACGGCTGGCGGCTCGACGTCGCCTTCTGCGTCGGCCACCCGTTTTGGAAGGTGTGGCGCGCGCACGTGAAACGGATAAATCCCGACGCCTACCTCACCGCCGAGATCGTCGACGTCGCCGAAAAAGTCGTGCCCTACATGCAAGGCGACGAGTTCGACTCGGAGATGAACTACAATTTCCTCTTCACCGCGGTCGAGTTCTTCGTCGATCCCGCGCCGCTGCGCATCCGCGCGAGCGAATTCGACCGAAAACTCCAGACGCTGCGCGAACTCTATCCCGCCGGCGTCGCCGAGACCTCGATGACGCTGCTCGGCAGTCACGACACCAACCGCATCGGCTCCTACCTCGTGAACCGCGGCATCGGCCGCTATCGCGACTGGGCCACGTTCTACGCGAAATCGAAGGCGAGCGAAAATCCCGCCTACAGCCCGCGCAAGCCGAGCGAGGCCGACCACGCGCTGCAGAAGCTCCTCGTGATTTTCCAGATGACCTACGTCGGCGCGCCGATGATCTACTACGGCGACGAAGTCGGGATGTGGGGCGGCAACGACCCCGACTGCCGCAAGCCGATGGTGTGGGACGATCTCGCCTACGCCCCCGAAGTTTTCGGCGCCGACGCGCACACCACGCACGAGCCGGACCGAGTCGCGGTGAACCACGACCTGCTCGCGCACTACCAGAAGATGATCGCGTTGCGCCATCGCTTGCCGGCGCTGCAGCGCGGCGGTTACCACACGCTCGTGGCCGACGACGCGCGCGACCTGTTCGCCTTCGAGCGCACCCTCGACGGCCAGCGCGTGCTCGTGATCTTCAACAACTCCGACCGCCCGACCACGCACCTCGTCAGCAATCTCGAGGACGGCACCTATGTGGACGAGATCGGCGGCACGCGCTACGACGCCCACGACGGCGAACTCACCGTCGCCATCCCCGCCAAGTGGGCCGTCGTCCTGACGACGAGGTAGGGCGGATTATCCTCAATCCGCCGCAACCCGCTTCGAATCGAAGCGACAGTCCCACGGCACCGCTCCACCGCCCTCCGTAGGGGCGCAGTCTTGCTGCGCCCGTCGTAAGTCGCGGCACCGTCCCCCGGGCGCAGCAAGACTGCGCCCCTACTACCGAGCCCCCTGTCATCCGCTGATTCCCCGGCAATTCGCGTGATTCGCGGGCGTCGCGCAACGAGTTCGACTCAGACGAGCCCGTGCGTCGTCCGCAAGTGTCGCGCGAGTCCGTCGAGGTCGGGAAATAACGAGAACTCGTTCACGCCCGACAGCCGCAGGAAAAGTCGCGCGTCGTCAAAAAGCGTCCGCGCGATCACGATCTTTTGCAGCGCCGACGGGCAAATTTTTTCCAAGCCGCGCTCGAGATCCCGGTGCAGCGTGAAGAACCCGCGCTGCTGTTGCAGCCGCGGCGAACTCCGCGACGGCGCCAGCCCGAGCGCGGCGTGCGGGAACTCGAGTTCGCGCGAGATGAAATAGCGATGATAGTCGCCGGGCAGATCGCCGTGCATCACCAGGCGCTCCATGCCGGCGAGTTCCCGGTTGAGGCGTTCCGCCTCGAGAATCCACACCACGGCATCGTGCTCGCCCGCGTGTCGCATGGCGAAGTGCAACGCGATCGCGAACGACGCCGACCAATCGAGCAGCCGCATCGGCAGCCCGTGGTGCTGCATCAGAAACGCGATGCGCCACGAGTCGTCCTCATTCGCCAGCAGGTTGCCGGCGTGGATCTTGAAGTCGTAATAGAGCTGGCGTTCCCGCTCGCGCGCCTCGTCCGGCTTCCAGTGGTCCACCCGCCCGAGCGCCGGCACCAAGTCCCAATCCTGCTTCTCCTGGCCGCGGAAAAACAACGTGCCCGGTGCGGTAACCGTTGCCGCCACCTGATCGAGTAAATGGCTCCACTCGCGCGAAAACGACATGCGCGAGAATACGCTCGCCGGTCCCTTCAACCAATGGGGCGAATGCCTATGCCGACTCCCGAAGACCGGAGTGTGATCACCTGTAGAAGCGGCTTTACGCCACCGCCGTCCCACAGGACGCGGTTTTCAGCTCAAGAAACATGTCATCCTGAGCGAAGCGAAAGATCCACGTGTTCGATGCCGATGCAGGATTCGCCCGGGTGGATTCTTCGCTTCGCTCAGAATGACAGGCTGCGGATGACCGTGCCGCACCCACCGTTGTTCTGGGACCGCTGCGGCTTTACGCCGCGCGCGGACGGCATGCCCGCCGTCGAAGGCGGTCGCGGCATAAAGCCGCTCCTACAGTTTCCGGGCGCGGTGCTTCAGCCCATTCCAGCGCGGTCTATTGCATCGCACTATTCCCTGCTCGCGATCCGGTCCGTCACACCACCCGCGCCCAGAGCACCTTGAGGTAGCGGCTTTCGAGGCAGTTCGAGTAAACCGGATGGTCGACGCCCGGTCCCGTGCGGTCGAAGAGTTGCAGGCGGCGATTGAGGCGGTGCACGCCCTTGATCACCACCTGCTCGAAATCCTCCAGCGAAACGAGGCCCGAGCACGAGCACGTGACGAACAGCCCGCCCGGCTTCACGAGGCTCGCGGCGATCGTGTTCAAGTCCGCGTATTTTCGCATGCCCTCGGCCGCGCCC
>PNKF01000233.1 GCA_013822285.1 Gemmatimonas sp. | reverse complement strand
CTCGACGTGAAGCGCGCCGAAGTCGGCCTCGGCCAGCAGGAAGTGGCGGCGCTCCGCGCCCGCAACACCGCCGAGGTCGCCAAGCTCCAGCTCTTCCAGCAGCTCGGTGTCCCGATGCCGGAGGGTCTCTCGCTCCTCGCCGACCTGCCGTTGACGGCGCCGAGCTTCACGGCCGCTGACCTGCTCACGCAGGCCCGTGCCGGGAACCCGACGTTGAAGGCCGTGCAGGCGCGCGAGCAGGTCGCCGTCGCGGGTCTCCGCAGCGCCCGCGGCGAGTACACGCCGACCCTGTCGTTCAGCGCCAACGTGTCGGCGTTCACCCAGAAGGTGGTGGACCTCCCGGCAACCGCGACGCCCGAACAGCGCGCCGCCAACCGCCAGTATCCGTTTGACTTCACGCGTAACCCGTACAGCCTCTCGATGGGCCTCTCGCTGCCGATCTTCGACGGCTTGGGCCGCGAATCGCGCCTGCAGGAAGCCAACGCCGCCCGCGAAGAAGCGATCTACAGCGTGCGTCGGCAGGAGTTGCAGCTAACGGCGGACGTCACCTCGGCGTTTGTCTCACTGCAGGCGGCCTTCCAGGCCGCTGAGTTGCAGGCCCGCACCGCAGCGACGGCGCGCGAGGCCTTGCAGCTCGCCGAAGAGCGGTACCGCGTCGGGGCCAGCACCTTCGTCGACCTGACGACGGCGCGCGCCGAGTATGAGCGCGCGGAGACGGACCGCATCGATGCAACCTATGAATACCACCGGGCGTACGCAGCGTTGGAAAACGCTGTCGGCCGCACCCTTCGCTGAGGTTTGAGGACGCAATGACCAAGAAGACCAAGATCGGAATCGCCATCGGCGTCGTCGTGCTCGTGGGCGCGGTCGTCGCCGCCGGCGTGGCCAAGGGCAACGACAAGGGCACGATGGTACGCATCGAGGCCGTTGAGGCCCGCGACCTCGTAGCCTCCGTGACCGCCTCCGGCCAGGTGCTGCCGACCCGGAAGGCCGACCTCTCGGCCGACATCACGGGCCGCATCACCCGCATCGCGGTGAAGGAAGGCGACAACGTGCGCGAAGGCCAGTTCCTGCTGCAGATCGACCCGCAGCAGTTCGAGGCCCAGGTGCAGCGCGCCGAAGCCGCGCTGGCCAACGCCCGCGCAGGCCTCGCCCAGAGCCGCGCGAACGAGCTGCAGGCCCGCCGCAACTTCGAGCGCCAGGCCGAGATCCGGAAGACGAACCCGCAGCTGGTCTCGGAAGCCGAGCTCGAGCAGTTGCAGACGCAGCATGAAGTGAGCCAGGCGCTGGTGAACGCCTCGCAGGAGAACGTGAAGCAGGCCGAGGCCTCGCTCACCGACGCCCGCTGGCAGCTCTCGCGCACGAACATCTATGCCCCGATGACGGGCAAGGTGACGCGCCTGAACGTCGAAGTCGGCGAAACGGCCATCATGGGTACGCTCAACCGTGACGCCGCGATCCTCATGACGATCTCGGACATGTCGATGCTCGAGACCAAGGTGAAGGTCGACGAGACCGACGTCTCGCGCATCAACCTCGGCGACTCGGCCGTCGTGCAGATCGACGCCTTCCCCGACACGACCTTCATCGGCCGCGTCGTGGAGATCTCCAACAGCTCCGTGCGCGGCGCGGCCGCGGCCACCACGGACCAGGCGATCGACTACGAAGTCACGGTGCGCATCCTCAATGCGCCGCCCGAGACGCGTCCGGACTTCTCGTCGACGGCCAAGATCGTGACGGACTCGCGCACGCAGGTGCTGTCGATCCCGATCATCGCGCTGACCGTGCGTGAGAACGAACAGCTCAACACGAACGACGGCCCGCCGAACGCGGCGCAGCCCACCACGCCGCAGGTCGGCAAGCGCGACGTCGAAGGCGTGTTCGTCGTCGGCGCGGACAACAAAGTGACGTTCAAGCCCGTAAGAGTCGGGATCGCCGGCGAGAAGCACTTCGAGGTCCTCGAAGGCCTCGAGCCCGGTACCCGCATCGTCGCCGGTACCTACCAGGCGATCCGCGAGTTGAAGGACGGTCAGCTCATCCGTGAGCAGCCGGCCACCCCCACCGAAACCAAGACGCCGTAAGGAGCAGCCGTGACGACCGAGCACGACGAGATCCCCCTCAGCACGACCGCCGAACGCCAAGCGGTCGTCACCGCCGCCGGCGATGCCCCAGGAAAGGAATGGGTCATCGTCACCCGCGGACTCAAGCGCGAATACGACATGGGCGGCGAGATCGTGCGCGCCCTCCGTGGCGTGGACCTCGCGGTCAAGCGCAACGAGTACGTGGCCATCATGGGTCCGTCGGGCTCTGGCAAGTCCACGTTCATGAACATCGTGGGCTGCCTCGACACGCCGAACGCCGGCGAGTACTGGCTCAATGGCCAGCTCGTCTCGACCATGAAGGACGACGAGCTCGCCCGCGTGCGCAACAAGGAGATCGGCTTCGTCTTCCAGACGTTCAACCTCCTGCCCCGCGCGTCGGCCCTGCACAACGTCGAGCTCCCGCTCGTCTACGCGGGGGTCTCGGCCAGCGAGCGCAAGGAGCGCGCGATGGAAGCGCTCGAGAAGGTGCAGCTGGGCCAGCGCGTGCATCACCGGCCGAACGAACTCTCCGGCGGCCAGCGTCAACGCGTGGCCATTGCCCGCGCGCTGGTGAACCGTCCGTCCATCCTGCTGGCCGACGAACCGACGGGTAACCTCGACTCGACGACGTCGGAAGAGATCATGCGCGTGTTCGAGAACCTCGCGGACACCGGCCAGACGGTGATCATGGTGACGCACGAACCCGACATCGCCGCGCATGCGCGTCGCGTCGTGGTGCTGCGCGACGGCACGATCGCCAGCGACGAGCGTCGCGCGCAGTTCACGGAAAAGCTCGGCATCTCCCTCTAAGCCGGCCGACCCGTGCCCCTCTTCGAGGCCGTCCGCCTCGCCCTCTCGACCATCCGCGTGCAGAAGCTGAAGAGCTTCTTCACGCTGGCCGGCGTGTGCATCGGCGTGATGTTCCTCATCACCGTCGTGAGCATCATCGACGGGATGGGCCGCTACATGAAGGACGACCTCGTCGGGAAGCTGATCGCCGTCAACTCCTTCGAGCTGCGGCGCTTCCCGAACATCAACATGGGCGAGAGCTCGCCGGCCACCTGGGATGAGTACCGGCGCCGGCCGCGGCTCTACATCTCGGACCTGCTCCCCGTGGTCGAGGCGCTGCCCGAGGGCACGCGCTGGGCCATGGAGGCCGAGGCGTCCGTGCAGGTCGTGAGCCGCTACTCGCGCCC
>PNKF01000232.1 GCA_013822285.1 Gemmatimonas sp. | reverse complement strand
TGCCTGGGAGCTCGATCGCACCGCCTCGGTGTGCACCGGCTGCTCGCAGGGCTGCAACACGATCCTCGAGACGCGTGACAACGTCGTCGTGCGCCAGAAGCCGCGCTCGAACGACCAGGTCAACCATTTCTATCTCTGCGACCAGGGCCGGCTCGACTATCGCTGGATGAACCGCCCGGACCGCAACGAGGCCCCGAAGATCCAGCTCGCGGGCGTGCTTTCGCCGGTGGACTGGGAGCTTGCGTACGCCGAGGCCGCCAAGCTGCTCAACGGCAACCGGGCCTACGTGGTCGCGAGCCCGAAGCTCTCGAACGAAGCGCTGTTCCTGCTCAAGCAGCTCATCGCGAAGACGGGCGGGCAGGGAAGCTTCCGTTGCGCGACGGGTCCCGAGGCGCCGCTGCCCGGCGTGTCGGACCTTTCGCTGCGCGCTGATCGCGCCCCGAACGTCAAGGGCGCCGAGCTGCTCGGCTTCGCCCGCCATGACGCGGACCCACTCGCGGGCCTCAAGGACGGTGACGTCCTCGTGCTCGCCGACGAAGACTGCACCGGGCTCGACCTCGCCAAGGTGTCGCGTGCCAGCGCAATCATCGTGATCAGCACGGTGCTTCCGCACAGCGTCGTCACGCCGAACGTGGTGCTGCCGATCGCGAACGTGGCCGAGGAAGAAGGCACGTTCACGAACCTGCGTGGCCGCGTGCAGCGCTTCCTGCAGGCGAAGGCGGCGCCGGGACTGGCGCGGCCGAGCTGGTTCGCGCTGGCCGATCTCAACAATGCCGTGGGCGTGAAGAGCGACTACTTCCTGCCGAGCGCGGTGTTCGCCGCGCTGGCGCAGAGCGAGCCGGCCTTCGCCGGCTTGAGCTATGAGACACTCGGGCTCTACGGCGCGCCGGTGGCTGGCGCGAAGGCGGGGGCCGCGTAATGGATCAGACGCAACTCGACCCGGGCTTCTGGCCCTTCGTGATCTTCACGGTCATCAAGATGCTGGCCATCTTCACGCTCTACATGGTCGGCGTGGCTTACACGACGCTGGCCGAGCGCAAGATCTCGGGCTGGATCCAAGACCGTCACGGTCCGAACCGCGTGGGCCCTTGGGGCTTGTTCCAAGTGCTCGCCGACGGCGTGAAGAACATCATGAAGGAAGAGTCGATGCCCGGTGGCGTGAACAAGCCGCTGTTCATCCTCGCACCGGCGATCGCCTTCGTCCCGGCGCTCATCGCCTGGGCGGTGATTCCCTTCGCCGCGCCGCTGCCGACGGCCTGGGGCCGCGTGGACATGGTCGTCGCCGACCTGCCGATCGGCTTCCTCTATACGATCGGCATCGCCTCGCTTGGCGTGTACGGCATCGTGCTCGCCGGCTGGTCGTCGAACAACAAGTACGCGCTACTCGGTGGCCTCCGCGCCTCGGCGCAGATGGTCAGCTATGAGATCACGATGGGCATGGCGCTGCTCTGCGTGCTCTTGGTGAGCGGCAACGTGTCGCTCACGGACATCGTGGCGCAGCAGCAGGGCTCGACCTGGAACGCCATCATCCTGTCGATCGCCGGCTTCCTGTTCCTCGTCTCGGCCTTCGCCGAGACGAACCGCGTGCCCTTCGACATGCCGGAAGCGGAGTCGGAGCTGATCGCTGGCTACCACAGCGAGTACAGCGCGATGAAGTTCTCGATGTTCCCGATCTCCGAGTACGCGAACATGGTCACGACGAGCGCGATGTTCGTGACGCTGTTCCTCGGCGGCTGGGACATCCCGTTCACGGATTGGGACTCGACGGGCCCGTATACGGTGGGCAAGGCGATCGCGACGTTTGGCATGTTCGCGGCCAAGACGATCTTCTTCGTCTTCTTCTACATCTGGGTCCGCTGGACGTTGCCGCGCTTCCGCTACGACCAGCTGATGTCGCTGGGCTGGAAGGTCATGCTGCCGATCGCGCTGATCTATCTCGTCATCATCTCGGCGGCGATCGTCGCCCTGGACATGGCGGGTCTCGGCCGCGGCCCGGTGTTCGGCTACGCGATGGGTGGTCTGAACCTGGTGTGCTTGGTGGTGCTGGTCCTGGTGCTCGACCGCGGCCGCTTGGTGAGCCCGGCCTCGGGTCGCTTGGCCCCTGACGAAGTCGAACGCCTGCGCCGCCGCGCCCCGATGCGCGCGACGTTGGCTCCCGAGGAGATCCGCTGATATGGCGATCAACGTGAAGGTCATGGAGCGGCCGGTCGGCGAGGTGAGCTATGTGCGCGCCACGCTGTCCGGCCTGGGGCTCACGCTCAAGCATCTCGTGAACCCGCATAAGGTCACGGTGCAGTATCCCGACGAGCGCTGGGACATCTCCCCGCGCTGGCGCGGCACGCACCGCATGCTCACCACGGAGGACGGCAAGGCGAAGTGCGTAGCCTGCGGTCTCTGCCCGACGGTGTGCCCGGCCAACTGCATCAAGCTCGTCCCGGGCGAGGACGAGGCAGGGAACCGCTATCCGCTCGTCTTCGAGATCGACGAGTTCCGCTGCATCTTCTGCGGCTACTGCCAGGAAGTCTGCCCGGAAGAGGCGATCCACATGGGCCGCCACTACGAGAACGCCGAGTACAGCCGCGACAAGTTCGTGTATGACCTCGAGCGCCTCACGGCGCAGACGCACCCGGTGAGCGAGCTGTGGGACCCCGCCGACCCGCGGGGGGAGTGACGGATGAACAACGAGTTCTTCCCGCTCTTCTTCTCGTTCCACTTCTATCTCTTCGCGGTGATCGCGCTGGTCTCGGCGATCCTGTTCGTGACGCGCAAGAGCCCGGTGGCGGCCGCGCTGTGGCTGGTGAACGTGATGTTCTGCCTGGCGGCGCTCTACGTGATGCTGGATGCGCAGTTCATCGGCGCCATCCAGATCCTCGTATACGCCGGCGCCATCATGGTCGTGTTCCTCTTCGTCGTCATGCTGCTCAACCTCGGCAAGCCTGAGGACGTGAGCGACATCCGCGGCAACCTGCCGCGCGTGACGGCGGGCTTCGTGGGTGCGGCGCTGTTGGCCGAGGTCATGGTGCTGGCCCGGGCCAAGTGGAGCGCGCAGCTCACGTTGCCGGTGGCCTCGGGCGACGCGGTCCGCAGCGAACCGGGTGGCATCATCGCGCCGATCGCCGAGGTCTTGCTCCGCGACCAGCTGCTGGCCTTCGAGCTCGCGTCGATCCTGCTGCTCGTGGCGATCGTCGGCGCGGTGACCATCGGCCGTAAGAGGAGCTGACCCATGCTCGCGGAATCCCTCGCGCTCTCTGCGGCGCTCTTCGTGATCGGCGTCATCGGCGTGCTG
>PNKF01000231.1 GCA_013822285.1 Gemmatimonas sp. | reverse complement strand
TCTCGCCCGGGTGGCGGAATGGTAGACGCAGGGGACTTAAAATCCCCTTTCCGCAAGGAAGTGTGGGTTCGAGTCCCGCCCCGGGCACCAGCCTTCGCCAAGGCTTCGGCTGGCAAGCCAGCCTGAGGTGGCGAGAGTTGGGCTGCTGAAACGATGTTCCGGCGCGGCGGCGAAGGCTGCCGTCCGGAGCTTTAGCGGAGGACGGCGGAGGGCGCGCAGCGTGCGACGGGCGCGGACACGCGCCGGGCGCGCTTTTCCCGTGCATTGTTCGCCAAGGCTTCGGCTGGCAAGCCAGCCTGAGGTGGCGAGAGTTGGGCTGCTGAAACGATGTTCCGGCGCGGCGGCGAAGGCTGCCGTCCGGAGCTGCAGCGAAGCCGCGGCCCGGCCCGAGAGCGTCGCCGGGAAACGCCTTGCCCCGGGCGCAGCCTGCGGGCATCCGTTTCGGTCCGCGCATGAAAATCGGATTCCTCGGTGGCTCCTTCGACCCCGTGCACTTCGGCCACCTGATCGCCGCTCAGGACGTGCTGGAGCAGTTTCACCTCGACCGGTTGCTGCTCGTGCCGGCGGCGCAGGCGCCGTTGAAGCCGACCGATGTCCAATCCAGCTTGGAGAACCGGCTGACGATGCTCCGCTCGGCCACGGAGTGGGACCATCGGCTGGAGATCTCCGACTACGAACTGCGCAAAGGCGGCGTTTCCTACACGATCGATTCGGTGCGGCACTTCCGGGCGCAGTTCCCGCAGGATCAGCTCTATTGGATCATCGGCGGCGACCAGTTGCCCTTGCTGCACAAGTGGAAGGACATCGAGCAACTGGCGCGGGAGATCGAGTTCATCTTCCTCGAGCGGCCCAAGCACCCGTCGAAGCCGCACGTCGAGATCCCGGGCCTGCGCCTCCACCGCTGCGACGGTCACCTGATCGAAATCAGCTCGAGCGAACTGCGCGCGCGGGTGAAGCGGGGGCTCTCGCTGCACTATTTTTGCCCGCAGAAAGTAATCGCGTATATTGACGCGCACCGCCTTTATCGCTGACGCCTCCTGATGAACGCCCGCAAGCCGTCGAAAAAAGCCGCCGCCCGCAAGAAGACCGTTGCCCGCAAGTCCCCGCCCAAATCCGCCGCGACGCGGGCCCGGCCCGCCAAGACGCCGGCGGCCGCCGCCCCGGCCCGAAAAAGGGAGTTCCCGCGCCTCCTCGTGCAGGTGGTGCGCGCGCTCGATGCCAAGAAAGTCGACGGCCTGCAGGTGCTCGATGTGGCCGAGCTTTCCAGCATCACCGACTACCTCGTCCTCGGCACCGCCACCTCGCAGCCGCACCTGCGCGCGTTGCGGGTGGAACTCGAAAAGGTGATCGACGCCGAGCACGCCAGGATCGTCGGCATCGACACGGGGCAGGAGAGCGGCTGGACGGTCGTGGATGCGTTTGACGTTATGGTGCACCTCTTTACGCCGGAGAACCGCGAAAAATATCGCCTCGAGTTGCTCTGGAAGGATGCCCGCCCGGTGGCACTCGGCGAGCTGCTGTGAGCGGCGGCGTTACGAATTCCGCCAGGGCCGGATGGCGTCTTTGGTCTTGAGCGCGCGGGACCAAGCAGTTTACCTGCTGCGCTCGTTAGGACAGTTAATCATAACCAGAATACCCAATGAATACACAGAATCGTTCCACCAAGGGCTTCACCCTCGTCGAAATCATGATCGTCGTCGTCATCATCGGCCTCCTGGCCGCCATGGCGATCCCGGCGTTCCAGAAGGTCCGCGCTTCGTCGCAGGACAAGGCCGTGACGAACAACCTCCGCCAGTTGTCCGCGGCGGCTGACCAATACTTCCTCGAGAAGGGCGTCAGCTCCGTCAACTCGTCCGACCTCGTCGGCACGAACAGCTCGCAATACATCAAGAACATCGCGCCGGTCGCGGCGGAGACCTACTCCAACGTCCAGCAGGGCTCGGCGGTGACGGCCACCGGCGTCGCAGGCGCCCGCACGATCACCTACAGCAACTGAGCGAACCGCCGCTCGCTGTTCCCTTCGGCCGCCCCGGCAACCGGGGCGGCTTTTTTACGTCCGGCTCACACGCTGCGCGGGAATTGCCCTTGAGAGCCGGGTGCGGTCCGGCTTGGCTGACCGCGCCCGCCAGGGCAGTTAATAATAACCCGTCATACCCATGAACAAGAAAACCACCCAGGGCTTCACCCTCGTCGAAATCATGATCGTCGTCGTCATCATCGGCCTTCTGGCCGCCATGGCGATCCCGGCGTTCCAGAAGGTCCGCGCCTCCTCGCAGGACAAGGCCGTCATCAACAACCTCCGCCAGCTCTCCGCGGCGGCTGACCAATACTTCCTCGAAAAGGGCGTCAGCTCCGTCGCCTCGTCCGATCTCGTCGGCACGAACAGCTCGCAATACATCAAGAACGTCACCGCCGTCGCCGCCGAGACCTACTCCGACATCCAGCAGGGTTCGGCCGTCACGGCCACCGGCGTCGCGGGCGCCCGCACGATCACTTACAGCAACTAAACGGTTGTTTTAAGCGTCCTTGCTTGCCAAGCCGTCCTCTTCCAAGGACGGCTTTTTTATGCCCCTGCTGAAACTGATCCTGCGGGACCGGCTCGTGTGGTTGATGGCCGCGCTCGGCGCCGCTGCGCTCGTCATCGGGCGCGGAGTGATCGACGGCGACACGGCCACCCAACTCGTCGCCAAGGGCGGCTACTGGGTCATGCTCTTCACCGTGGCCCTGGCCGCGCGCGCGCTGTGGAAGGTCGGACGCGAAGCGATCGACGCGTGGCGCCCCGGGCGACTCGACGTGGCCGCGCTGGCGCTGGTGGTCGGCTGCAGCACCGTGTGGGTCGCGCACGAGCGGCAGGGGTTCAAGATTCTCGCCGACGAGGTGCTGCTCCTCGGCACGTCGATGGTCATGCATCAGGAGCGCGAGGTGTCGTATCCGATTCGCGCGGCGGATCTGCGCGGGCCGTTCGAGCTCACGCACCGTGTCCTCGACAAGCGCCCCTATTTTTTCCCGTTCCTCGTCTCCGTCGTGCACGACGTCACGGGCTACCGCGGCACGAATCCCTTCCACGTGAACGCCGTGCTCGGCTGCGTGTTCCTCGGTCTGGTTTACGTGCTCGGGTGGCGCATCGCCGGGCAGCGGTGGGCCGGCGCGTTGCTCGTGCTGCTCTTCACGGGACTGCCATTGCTCGCGCAACAAGCCGCGGGCGGCGGCTTCGAACTGCTCAATCTCGTGATGATCGCCCTGGTGCTGCTCCTGGGCTGGCGCTACGCGGAGCGGCCGGACGAGCCGTCGCTCGAGGCACTG
>PNKF01000230.1 GCA_013822285.1 Gemmatimonas sp. | reverse complement strand
CGGGATCAGGGCCGCGGCGATCGACACCAGCTGTTCCGGCGCCACGTCCATGTAGTCGATGCGGCTCGGCGGCATCAGCGGCACGTCACCCTGCTGACGGCAGAGCACGAGGTCTTCGGCGAAGGTGCCGTCCTCGTTGAGGCGCGCGTTGGCCTGGGCGATCACCGCGTCTTCCTCGCGGTTCGCGTCCAGCCAGGCGATCTCCTTCGTCACCTTGCCGTTCTTCACGACGATGTACGGCGTCTCCACGAAGCCGAGATCGTTCACGCGGGCGAAGGTCGCCAGCGAGGTGATGAGGCCGATGTTCGGACCTTCCGGCGTTTCGATCGGGCACATGCGGCCGTACTGGCTGTAGTGCACGTCGCGGACTTCGAAGCCGGCGCGCTCGCGCGTCAGGCCGCCCGGGCCGAGGGCCGAGAGACGACGCTTGTTCGTGAGCTCGGCCAGCGGGTTCGTCTGGTCCATGAACTGCGAGAGCTGCGACGAACCGAAGAACGCCTGGATCACCGCCGAGACGGTGCGCGCGTTCACGAGGTCGTCGAGCGAGATCTTCTCGCTGTCCTGGTTGATGCTCATGCGCTCCTTGACCAGGCGCGCCATGCGCGAGAGGCCGACGGAGAACTGGTTGGCGATGAGCTCGCCCACCGAGCGGATGCGGCGGTTGCCCAAGTGGTCGATGTCGTCCACATGGCCGCGGCCCTGCTGCAGCTCGACCAGGTAGCGGATGATCGCCACGAAGTCGTGCGTGTCGAGCACCGTCTGGCTCGCCGGCGTGGCGAGGTGCAGGCGCTGGTTGATCTTGTAGCGGCCGACGCGGCCGAGATCGTAGCGCTTCGGCGAGAAGAACAGGCGCTCCAGCGCCTGCTTCGCCGTCTCCTTGTTCGGGGCATCGCCCGGACGGAGCAGTGAGTAGATCTGCTTGAGGGCCTCGTCTTCCGACTTCGTCGGGTCCTTGGCCAGCGTGTTCTTGATCAGCGCGCTCTCGGCGCGGCCCGAGGCGGCGAAGCAGGAGACCTTGTGCAGGTCGAGCTTGCGCAGCTTGCGGACCATCGTGACGTTGAGCGACTGGCCGGTCTCGGCGACGACTTCGCCCGTGGCCGGGTCGATCACGTCGAGCGCGATCGTGCGGGCCGACGTGCGGTCGCCGTTCTCGAAGGCGTCGAGCTCTTCGCCGAGGTCGACCTGCTGGTACGAGGCGAAGACCTGCACCTTGTCGATCTTGAGGCGACGGAGGCGGTTGTACACCTCTTCCGTGAGCTCGTCGCCCTGCTTGACGAGCAGCACGTTCTCGTTGCGCTCGCGCTCGGCGCGGGCCTTCTTCGTCTTGAGCTTCGGCGCGTCTTCCGGCGTCGCCTCGCCGGCGAGCTCGATGTCCTCGGCGATGATGGCGCCGATGATCTCGCGGTCGCGGCCTTCCTTGCGCTTCGTGAGGTCGAGCTCACGCACGCCGAAGAAGAGGCGGTAGATGTCGGCGTTCGTGCCGTAGCCGAACGCGCGCAGCAGCGCCGTCGCCGGGAACTTCTTCTTCTTGTCGATGTGGACGTAGATCACGTCGTGGATGTCCACGGTGAACTCCACCCACGAGCCGCGGAACGGGATGATCCGCGACGAGATCAGGCGCTGCCCGTTCGGGTGCGTGCTCTCTTCGAAGACCACGCCCGGCGAGCGGTGCAGCTGCGAGACGATCACGCGCTCGGCGCCGTTGATCACGAAGGTGCCGACCGGCGTGAGCAGCGGGAGCTCGCCGAGGTAGACTTCCTTCTCGATCTGGTTCTTGAGGCGCTTCTTCCCGTCGACCGGGTTCTCCTCATAGACCGTGAGCACCAGCGTCGCCTTGAGCGGCGCCGAGTAGGTCATGTCGCGCTCGATGCACTCCTCGACCGAGTACTTGGGCTCGCCGAGGGTGTAGCGCTTGAAGTCCAGCGAGAAGTTCTCGTGGACGTCGGTGATGGGGAAGAGATCCTTGAAGACGCGCTCGAGTCCGACGTCCTCGCGGTCATGCTTCGCGGCGTCGAGCTGGAGGAGCGACTGGAAGGCCTGCGTCTGGATGTCGAGCAGGTGCGGCATCTGCATGCCGTGCTCGAGCTTTCCGAAGGAGATCTGCGTGATCATGTCGACCCGGGCTGTGCCCGTTTACAGGCGAAAACCGCCCCGCCTCCGTCCGGTGGCACCGGACGGGGCGAGGCGAAAGGAGCTTCAGATGTAGAGCGAGTGGTACGTCAGGTGCATCGCAAGGCCGAGTAAGAGGGAGTGAGTCGCGGCCGGGCGCGTCTCGAAAGACGCGCCGGCCGGAAACCCATCCGCCTTACTTGACCTCGACCGTCGCGCCTTCGGCCTCGAGCTTGGCCTTGACCTGCGCGGCTTCGTCCTTCGAGACGCCGGCCTTCAGCGTCTGCGGGGCGCCATCCACCATGTCCTTGGCTTCCTTCAGGCCAAGGCCGGTGAGCTCGCGCACCACCTTGATGACCTGGATCTTCTTCGCGCCGGCGTCCTTGAGGACCACGTCGAACTCGGTCTTCTCTTCCGCAGCGGCGCCACCGGCACCGGCGCCACCGGCGGCCGGGCCACCCGCGGCCACGGCCGCGATGGTGACGTTGAACTTCGTCTTGAACGCCTCGATCAGGTCGGTGAGCTCGATGACCGACATGTTGCCGATCGCTTCGAGGATCTCGTCCTTGGAAAGGGTCGCGTTAGCCATTTTGGTAAATCTCCAGAGTGTTCCCCCAGGTGAACCTGGGGCGTGTGTGATCAGGCAGACGCCTGGGGGATATCAGTTCGAACCTTCGAGCTGCGTCTTCTTGGCCTCGAGGGCCAAAGCGAACATCATGAGCACGCTGTTGAACGTGCCGACGAGGATCGACAGCGCCTCGTCGCGGGTCGGCATCGAGGCCAGCTTCTTGACCGTCGCCTCGTCCACGACCTTGCCGTCCCAGAGCCCGCCCTTGATGGACGGCTTGGAATCGTTCTCCTTCGCGAACTCGGTGAGGAGCTTGGCCGCCGCGATGGCATCCTTCGCCACCACCACGCCCGTCGGCCCCTTGAGCTTCTGGCCCGTGAGGCCCGCCTCGTTCACCGCGCGCAGCGCGAGGGTGTTCTTGATGACGACGTACTCCACGCCGGCCTTGCGGAAGCGGCGGCGGAGGTTCGTCATGGACTTCACGTTGAGACCCGTGAAGTCGGTATAGTAGACCGCGCCGGCGCCCTCGAGCTTGCCCTTCAGCTCGGCGACGAGCTGGTCCTTGTCGGATCGCTTCATCGTGGGATTACCGGTACGGGGTGGTATCGATGCGCACGCCAGGCCCCATCGTGGAGCTGACGGC
>PNKF01000229.1 GCA_013822285.1 Gemmatimonas sp. | reverse complement strand
CCTAGGTCATTGCATCGCCGAGGCTCTTTCGCCCACGCGGTCCGCCCCGCATACTCGTTGCGCCCCTGCCGCGAGAGCCCAGCCACCGTGCAAGCCCTCACCGCTTCCGAAGTCGCCAAGCTGCGTAACGCATTCGTCGCGTTGGCGTCGCCCACCAGCTTCGAGTCACCGTTTCAGTGGCGCGCCGCGGCGGCCCACGCGGTCCGCGATCTCCTCGGCGCCGACAGCGCAATGTCCATGTTGCCGGCCGCCACAGAGGCACCCGTCATCGACGTCAACGCCGACCCGGACGGGCTCTCGGCGTATCTCGGCCACTACGTGCAGTACGACCGCGGCGCCGAACGCGCGTTCGCGCTTGGCAAGCGCGTCGCGCATTTCAGCGAGCTGTACGACTTCACGGATCCCGTGAACCGCTCACTCCACGAAGCCTTCTGTAAGCGCTTCGGCTTCATGGATACCATCGCGGTCATGGAGCACGACACGCGGGGCCAACTGGTGGCGGCGATTCCGCTCTACCACGAGCGCTTGGGCGTGCGCGACTTCGGTGAACGCGAGCTCACCCTGCTCGAGCTGCTCCAGCCGGCGTTCCGCGCCGGGGTGCAGCTGTTCCTACACGGGCTCGCAGACCGCAATCGCATCCCGCGGCTCCTGCATTCGGCGCGTGACGCGGTCGCGCTTTATTCGGCGAGCGGGCGGGCTTTGGGTGAGAGCTTGGCCTTCACAGCGGCCCTGCGCGAAAGCGGCAGCGCGGCGCTGCTCTCGACGGAGGCGGATGCCCTCGCTCGACGTGCACTGCGCAGCGTCGCGAGTGCCGACGCCGCGTCCGCCCTCGGTCCGATCGCCAGTCCGTGGGAGGCCACGGTGTCCACCCGGTCAGGCGCATGGCGCCTGCGCGCGTCGGTGCTGCCTGCCGATGTGCTGATGCCGGAACCCTGCGCGCTCGTTTCGGTCGTCGCCGAGACACCACGCGCCCTGTCGGCACTGGATGCCCAGCGACGCTTCCGGCTCACCGCGCGCGAGTGGGAGGTGGCGTGCTGCCTGGCGAAGGGCATGCGCAATGCCGATATCGCGCGTACGCTCACCATTCGCCCCGCGACCGCGCGTCGGCACACTGAGAAGGTGCTCGCGAAGTTGGGGGTGGCCTCACGGGCCGCGATTGCCGCCCGGCTTACTGAGTACGGCCCGGGAGCGTCGCCGACATGATTCGTCTCTCGGCCAGCGATGAGCAAGCCGTCGCGCGCGTCACGCGGCTGCTGACGAGCCCGTTCGACGCGGCGTCAGTGGACGAGTGGCGCCGACGAGTGAACGACGAACTCAAGGCTGCCCTCGGCGCGGAACAGGCGGCGTTCATGCTGCCGCTGGCGGGTCACGCGTTGCTGTACTCGGAGGAACTCGACCCCGACATCGCCGCCAAGTATCCGGATCTGCAGCCGCCCGACCTCCGCGACGGCCGCAGTATCTGGCAGGCGGCGCTCGAGCAGCGTGTCGTCACGTGTCGCACGATCTATGGTCGCGAGTATGGCAACTACGAGCGGAGCCCATACTACCAAGAGTACGCGGCGCCCAATCGTTGCAATGACGTTGTTGCCGCGCTCGGATCCCTCGGCGGCGCGACGCCGCACCTGCTCGCAGGAGTGCAACTCTGGCGCGACAACTCGTCGCGGCGCCGCTTCGGACGGCGCGAGCTCACGATGTTGCGACGGATCGAGCCGGCGCTCCGGACTGCGGTCGCCATGCAGGTTCGCTTCGTCGAGCATCGACGCAGCGTCGTCGGTGTCCTGGACGCCCTCGGTGAGCGCGCCATGCTAATGGACGCGGGAGGCCGGACGCTGCATTGCACGCCGGCCATGGCCGCGGAGCTCTCGCGTGAACCCGCCGCGCTGCTGCTGCGTGAGGCGATTCGTAGCCTGACGGGGCCAGCTCCTCACTCCAGGGTGCCGGCGATCGCCGTGGGTGACTGGCGGCTCCGCCGATGCGAAGTTCCGCCGCCGACGTCGACTACCCCCGCTCTCACGCTGCTGGTCCTCGAGCGACGCCGCGCGGAGCGCCTGTCCGCCGAGTCACTGCGGAAGAAGTATGGTCTCACCGTCTCCGAGTCGCGCGTGGCGCTCTTGCTGGCCGACGGAGCCTCGAACAACCAAGTCGCCGCCGCGCTAGGTAGCCGGCCCGCCACTGCGAGAAGGCACACCGAAAAGGTGCTCGCGAAGATGCGCATCAGTCGCCGCGCGGAGGTCGCAGGCCGCGTACTCCGCTGGGATTAGAGGCCGCTTACTTGCACTGCAGCGCTTCGCCGATCTCGTCGAATCGCAACCAAAAGTCGATGGCCGCGAAGCTGGCCGCCGAAGTGCTCGCCGCCGCGAAGGGTGAAGGCAATGCGATCAAGAAGAAGGACGACACGCATCGCATGGCTGAGGCGAACAAGGCGTTCGCGCACTATCGCTGGTAACTGCCAACTGCAGTTGGAAGTTGGGAGTTGAGAGTTGAAAGAGGGGCGAGCCGATGATTCGGTTCGCCCCTCTCTCATCTCTCGTCTCCCCTCTCCCGCCGTTACTTCCAACTCCCAACTCACAACTCGTAACTGCAGCTGTCAGTGGTTAGTTGCTCCAGGGCGGCTTCACATTGTTCGACCGCGCATACGCAATGAGCTGCCCGAGATGCTCATGGAGGTGCCCGACCGTTCCCGTCATCCCTTGCAGTCGCGTCGCCTGGGTGCCGAACCAGTTGATGCTCTCGGTGATGTTCGCGTCGGTATTCACATTCACCGCGCGGTGCAGGTGGGCGAACGAGGCTTCGAGGTCGGCCACGATTTGCGCCTTGGTGAGCCCGCGCCGGGTCTCGTACGCCACGGCGGTTCCATAGTCGGCGGTGATTCTGGTCGCGGCCGGGGCCGGGGTTCCCATGTACACGGGCAGGATGTAGTTGTCGGCCGCGATGTGCAGCAGGACCTCGCCGATGGAGCGCACGCCGGCGGCCGGTCGCCAGCCGTAGGCCGATTCGGGGATTGCGTTGGCCAGATCGACCAGCTTCTTCTGCGTGTCGTTTAGGTCGCGGTGCATGGTCGCCATAAAGCCTTGCTGGGCATGCACTTGAGCCGGCACGGCGACGGCGGCGGCGACCACGAGGGCGGCGGCCAGCCGGCGGAGAACGCGAAAGCGGGACCTCATGAAGACTCCGGGATGGGAAAGGGGCAGGTAGGTCGGGCGCCGAACCGGGCGGGTGGGGTGGACAAGAGCCTACCGCCCGCCCCCGGAATCGGCAATACAGCGGCGGGGGCGGGACTGGCGGCTAGGGTATTGCCCGGTATTGACTTCCGCCCCGATGCGGATACTTTTCTCGGGCTACGGTGAAACGCCCTCAAAA
>PNKF01000228.1 GCA_013822285.1 Gemmatimonas sp. | reverse complement strand
TGCGATGCGACCGCAACCGATGCACTTCAGCGTCACGTGCGAGCGTGGCGGCGGCGGTGCGGATCCCGGATCGCGCTCGATGGAGCCGGAGCACGACGGGCAGCTGAGCGGATCGCCGTTGCGATCGCTCGCGATCAAGTGGAGGGCCTGCGCGGGGTTGTACGAATTGGGTCGTGGCTTCCGCATGTGGTCTCCAAAAAGTGGTCGTCGAAGCGCACTGCCGGGGGGCGATGGCTTCGTTGCCGTTATATACAAAGTAATGCGCCACTCTGTAAATCAAAGTGGCGCATAGAGTTGCACGTAACATGCAGGTATCCAGACTGGTCAGTCCTAATGACGACCACCCGCTAACTTCTTACGGGGCAGGGATTTCCTGACAGCGGCCTAGGCCGAGAGTCCAACTTCAAAAAATACTGTTTGTGCCGCCTGCGACGATGTCGCGGCGCCCGTCATCAGCGGGTTGGCGCGGGTCGGCAGCCTTCGCGCTGCCGTGTGTCGGCCACGGAAAGAATGCGCCAGTTCCCGTCAGTCTTCGCGAGCGCGAAGGCGTCGAAGCCGCAGTGCGAGAAGCGCTCGCCAGCATAGAACCAATACTCGACCCACACGGTGGCAAGGTTGCCGCTCACTTGGACGACGGGCGCGCCGAGACGCTCGTCGAGGACCAAGCCCGCCGGCGCAGACGCCACCGATCCAATCCAGGCATCGATCGCGTCGGTGCGGACCTGGCCGCTCGCCGCCACGCTCTGCAACGACGCGCCCGGTGCAAACGCGCGGCGCATCGAACTCGTATCGCGCGCGCGCATGCCGTCGAAGAGCGTCGTGACGACGGCGTACGCGGCGTCGTGTTCCGGAGTCTGCGCGACGGCACGCGCGCCAGGCATCGCGAGCGCCAAGACGGCCGCGAGCGAAAGCATGCGCCGCATCAGAAGCTCACCTTCGGCGCTTCGCGATTCGCCGCGTTGGTGACCTCGAAGTACTCACGGGCCTTCGCGCCCGTCACCTTCGCGGTGAGCACCGCGGGGAAGCGACGGATGTACGCGTTGTAGTCCCGCACGGCGTTGTTGTAATCGGTGCGCGAGACCGCGATGCGGTTCTCGGTCCCCGTCAACTCGTCCTGCAGGCGCAGGAAGTTCTGGTCGCTCTTCAGCTGCGGATAGTTCTCCGAGATCGCGAGCAGGCGTCCGAGGGCGCCCGTGAGCTCCTGGTTGGCGTTCGCCATCTCGCCGATGTTGCCGCCGCTGCGTGCGCCGAGCAGTGCCGAGCGTGCCTGGGCGACCTCGGTGAAGATGCGCTCTTCCTGTGCCGCATAGCCCTTCACGGTCTCGACGAGGTTCGGCACCAGGTCGGCGCGGCGCTGCAGCTGCACTTCGATCTGCTGGCGGGCCGCCGCCGCGGTCTCATCCATGGTCTGGATCGTGTTGTAGCCGCAGGCAGAGAGGAACAGCGTCAGGACGGGGAGCAACCACTTGGCCTTCATCGACAACTCCTAGTGAAAGTCAGGCAACGACAACAATACGAATCGACGGCGCTGATGTGTCAGTCGACGGCAGGGGCGTCGGGATGCCACATGGCATCCACGTGGGCGACGAGTGCCTTGAGCATGCGATGCAAGCCGTCGAGCACTTCCGCGGCGCGCGCCGGGGGGATCGATCGCGCGCCCTGCGCGTGCGCGATCACGTCGGCGAGGGCCGTGGTGTCGAGCGATGCGAGCGCTGCGGCCGCCGTCAGTACCGCAGCGACATCGGCCGGAACGTCACGGCCATGCACGCGCAGCAACGAGCGCAACAGCGTGACGACGGTGCCCTTGGCGGCGACGAGGAAGTCGAGCGTGCGCAGCGGATCATGGCCAATCGCCAGCACGCCGCGGCGAAGGTGCAGCAGTGCCCCCATCGCCTCGAACTCCAGCTGCCGACGGAGATCCTCGTTGGCGACGGGCGCCAGTTGCGGCAACGCGCCGTGCAGCACGCGGTGCCGCACGGCGATGTCGGCGTGCTCCATGGCGAAGACGTCGCGGCTCGAGCGCCACTCGGCTTCCGTGAGAATGAGCGGCGCGCGATGGCCGAGCTCCTGCCACTGGCGCACCGGCGCGGCGGCGCCGCGCAAGGCGTCACCGTGCAGGCTGCGCACGATGACGAGGACATTGTAGTCCGATCCCTTGGTCGCCGCACCGTGGGCGGCGCTGCCGTAGAGCACGACGGCCGTGCACTCGGGGCCGAACGCAGCGGCCAGCGCCGCACCGAACTGATCGATGGTCATGGACATCTCCTAGAACCGTCCCCCGGAGCCGCCGCCGGAGAATCCGCCGCCGCCTCCAAATCCGCCGAAGCCACCGCCACCAAACCCCCCGCCGCCGAAGCCACCACCACCGAAGCCGCCGCCCATCGGGAACGGCAGCACGACGATGCCGCCGCGGCGACGTCGGCCGCCGCGCCCGCCGCCACCGCCGGAGTTGAGCAGCGAGAGCAGCAGCATGATGCCAATGACGACGACAATCGGTGGGATGCGGAACTCGCGCCGCCGTTGCTGCGGCACCAGCGTCGAATCGAGTGCGAAGCCGAACTCCGTGCTGTAGCGCTGCGCCAGCCGCGCCGTGATCAGCGCGAGTCCGCCACCGTAGTTGCCGCTGGCGAGCAGCGGCGTGGCCTCGCGACGCATGTCGCCGGCGATGCCGTCCGTGATGAAGCCCTCGGCGCCCTGGCCCACGCTGATGGCGATCTGCCCGCTGCCGTCGCTGGAGGTTTCCTTGGGGATCAGCAGCACGACGACGCCGGCATTGCGTGCGCGGTCCCCGATGTCGGCGCGCGCGCCGACGCCCCAGGCCCGCCCGATTTCGAGCGCCACGTCGAGCGCCTCGCGGCCGCCGATATCGCGCAGGGTGACGATGGCGATCTCGCCCTGCGACCCGGCGCGCACGATTTCGATGAGGCGCGTCATCTGCGCTTCGGTCTCCGCCGGGATCACGTCGGCGAAATCGCTGACGAGGCCGATGGGCCGAGCGGGAAAGCGCGCCTCCTGCGCACCGGACGCGAGCGTCGCGGCAGGCAGGAGGCAGAGCCCTGCGAGGAGGTGGCGAATCACGAACCCTACTACGCGGAGAGGACCGGAAGGTTGCGAATCTTCTCCTGCCACTCCTTCGGACCCGACTCGTGCACGTTGTGGCCCGCCGCGTCGACGGCCACGGTCACCGGCATTTCCTCGACTTCGAACTCGTAGATCGCCTCCATGCCGAGATCCTCGAAGGCGACGACGCGCGAGGAGCGAATGGCCTTGGAGACCAAGTATGCCGCGCCACCCACCGCCATCAGGTACGCGGCCTTGTGCTTGCGGATCGCCTCGAGTCCGGTCGGGCCACGCTCCGCCTTGCCGATCATCGCGATGAGGCCGGTCTTCTCGAGCATCATCTCGGTGAACTTGTCCATGCGCGTCGCCGTGGTCGGT
>PNKF01000227.1 GCA_013822285.1 Gemmatimonas sp. | reverse complement strand
ACCGGTGAGGTGAAGAAGGAGACGCAGATCATCGCCATCTACGGCAAGGGCGGCATCGGCAAGTCGTTCACGCTGGCGAACCTCTCCTATATGATGGCGCAGCAGGGCAAGAAGGTCCTGCTGATCGGCTGCGACCCGAAGAGCGACACGACGTCGCTGCTCTTCGGCGGCCGCGCGACGCCGACGATCATCGAGACGAGCTCGAAGAAGAAGCTGGCCGGCGAAGAAGTCACCATCTCCGATGTGTGCTTCAAGCGCGACGGCGTCTTCGCGATGGAATTGGGCGGTCCGGAAGTCGGTCGCGGCTGCGGCGGGCGCGGCATCATCCACGGCTTCGAACTGCTCGAGAAGCTGGGCTTCCATGAATGGGGCTTCGACTACGTGCTGCTCGACTTCCTGGGCGACGTGGTCTGCGGCGGCTTCGGCCTGCCGATCGCCCGCGACATGTGCCAGAAGGTCATCGTCGTCGCCTCCAACGACCTGCAGTCGCTCTACGTCGCCAACAACGTCTGCTCGGCGGTCGAATACTTCCGCAAGCTCGGTGGCAACGTCGGCGTCGCGGGCATGGTGATCAACAAGGATGACGGCACGGGCGAGGCGGCGGCCTTCGCCGACATCGTCGGCATCCCGGTCCTCAGCGCGATTCCGGCGCACGAGGACATCCGCCGCAAGAGCGCCAACTATGAAATCGTTGGCTTGCCCGGCGGTCAGTGGGGCTCGCTGTTCGAGACCTTGTCGACGAATGTCGCCGAAGCGCCGCCGGTGCGTCCGAAGCCGCTGTCGCAGGATCAGCTCCTCGGCCTGTTCGCCAGCGACGTGACGGGCCGCGACGTGGTACTCGAGCCGGCGACGATGGTCGACATGGTCGGCCGCGCCGACATCTCGAAGCCGTCGCTCGAAGTCGTCTACGACACGGTCTGAGCCGATGACGTCGATTCCGCTTCCCGTGGTCGAGAATCCCGACGCCCTCAAGGGCGACGGGATGGGCTGCCATTCGGGGAAGGAACAGTTGCTCTCGGCGGCGCGCGCGGCTGGGAAGAGCGAGACGCTCGACCAGTACGCCGCGGACTATCCCAAGGGACCGCACGACCAGCCGCAGAGCATGTGTCCCGCCTTCGGTTCGCTGCGCGTGGGACTGCGCATGCGCCGTACGGCGACGATCCTCTCGGGCTCGGCATGCTGCGTCTATGGGCTGACGTTCACGAGCCACTTCTACGGCGCGCGTCGCACGGTGGGCTACGTGCCGTTCAACTCCGAGTCGCTGGTCACGGGCAAGCTCTTCGAAGACATCCGTGACGCCGTGCACGCGACGGCCGATCCGGAGAAGTACGACGCGATCGTGATCACGAACCTCTGCGTGCCGACCGCCTCAGGCGTGCCGCTGCAGTTGCTGCCGAAGGAAATCAACGGCGTGCGCATCATCGGCATCGACGTGCCGGGTTTCGGCGTACCGACGCATGCGGAAGCCAAGGACGTGCTGGCCGGGGCGATGCTGAAGTACGCGCGCACGGAAGCCGAGTTGGGTCCGGTGGCGGCGCCGCGCGGTGGCAAGAGTGA
Organism: Gemmatimonas sp.; assembly: GCA_013822285.1. Lineage (GTDB taxonomy): Bacteria > Gemmatimonadota > Gemmatimonadetes > Gemmatimonadales > Gemmatimonadaceae > Pseudogemmatithrix. The sequence goes on along the minus strand of PNKF01000227.1, from coordinate 1,882 downwards.
GAAGCCGACGGTGACGTTGTTGGGCGAGATGTTCCCCGCCGACCCTATGGGCATCGGCATGATGCTCGAGCCGATGGGGCTGGCCGCTGGTCCGGTGGTGCCGACGCGCGAATGGCGCGAGCTGTATGCCGCGCTGGATTCGCAGGTGATCGCGGCAATCCATCCGTTCTATACGGCGAGCATCCGCGAGTTCGAGGCTGCGGGCCGCACGATCGTCGGTTCTGCGCCGGTGGGCTACGACGGCACGGCCGCCTGGCTGGAGAACATCGGCAACGCCTACAACGTCGGCGCCGACAAGATCGAACTGGCCAAGCAGAAGATGCTGCCGGCGATCAAGGGCGCGCTCTCGAAGATGCCGATCAACGGTCGCATCACGATGAGCGGCTACGAAGGCTCCGAGTTGTTGGTGGCGCGCCTGTTGATCGAGAGCGGCGCCGATGTGCGCTATGTGGGGTCCGCCGCGCCGCGCACGAAGTGGAGCGACGCGGATCGCGAATGGCTGGAGGCGAAGGGCGTGCACGTGCAGTTCCGCGCCTCGCTGGAGCAGGATCTCGCGGCGATGCAGGAGTTCCAGCCGGACCTGGCGATCGGCACGACGCCGGTGGTGCAGAAGGCGAAGGAGCTCACGATCCCGGCGCTGTACTTCACGAACCTGATCTCGGCGCGGCCGTTGATGGGGCCGGCGGGTGCGGGATCGCTGGCGCAGGTGGTGAATGCGGCGATGGGCAACAAGCGTCGCTTCGATACGATGAAGGAATTCTTCGCTGGCGTCGGAGAAGGCTACGCCGCCGGCGTGTGGGAATCGGTGCCGGAGGATCGGCCGGAGTTCCGGGAGCATTACAAGCGGCATCTCGCGAAGCTTGCGAAGCAGCGCAAGGCGGAGGAGATGATATGACAGCAGATATGAGATATGAGATGGAAGATGTGAGAGCGCTGCACTGCCTCATGGCTCATTGCCGGGAGGCTGTCCGATGCTAGTGCTCGATCATGATCGCGCGGGTGGGTACTGGGGGGCGGTGTACGTCTTTACCGCCATCAAGGGGCTGCAGGTCGTCATTGACGGGCCGGTGGGCTGCGAGAATCTGCCGGTGACGTCCGTGTTGCATTACACGGATGGGTTGCCGCCGCATGAGTTGCCGATCGTCGTGACGGGGCTGTCGGAGCAGGAGCTCGGGCGCGATGGCACGGAAGGCGCGATGAAGCGTGCGCACTCGGTGATGGATCCCGAGCTGCCGGCGGTGGTGGTCACGGGGTCGATCGCCGAGATGATCGGCGGTGGCGTGACGCCGGAAGGCACGGGCATCAAGCGCTTCCTGCCGCGGACGATCGACGAAGACCAGTGGCAGAGCGCGAATCGCGCGATCTACTGGCTGTGGACCGAGTACGGGCTCAAGAAGGGCGTGAAGCCGAAGAAGGCGGAGCGTGCGCCTGGTGCGAAACCGCGCGTGAACATCATCGGGCCGGCGTACGGGATGTTCAACACGGCCAGCGACCTGCACGAGATCCGACGCTTGGTGGAAGGCATCGGCGCGGAGATCAACATGGTCTTCCCGCTGGGCTCGCATCTGCAGGATGTACCGCGGCTCGTGGATGCGGACGTGAATGTCTGCATGTACCGCGAGTTCGGGCGCATGCTCTGCGAGGCCTTGGATACGCCGTATCTGCAGGCGCCGATCGGACTGCACTCGACGACGAAGTTCCTGCGCACGCTGGGCGAGCTCCTGGGGCTGGACCCCGAGCCGTTCATCACGCGCGAGAAGCATACGACGATCAAGCCGGTGTGGGACCTGTGGCGCTCGGTGACGCAGGACTTCTTCGGCACGGCGAGCTTCGCCGTGGTGGCGAACGAGACCTATGCGCGCGGCGTCCGCCATTTCCTCGA
>PNKF01000226.1 GCA_013822285.1 Gemmatimonas sp. | reverse complement strand
CTGACGGGGCGGGTATGAAGTTTTGGAAGATGTCCGGCTCGGGCAACGATTTCGTCTTCATCGACGGCATCGGACATCCCGCGGACATCGCAGTGGCCACCGACCCGGATTTCGTCCGCACGGTTTGCGCGCCCCATACCGGGGTTGGGGCTGACGGCGTCGCCGTATTCCAGCCATCCGACACCGCCGACTTCGCGCTGACCTACTTCAATAGAGACGGCAGCGAGGGCGAACTCTGCGGCAACGCGTCGCTCTGCGCGGTGCGACTGTCCACGGAACTTGGCATCGCCCGGCAATCCGGCCTCCGGTTCGAGACCATGGCCGGCCTGATCCACGGCCGGATCCGCAGCGGGCGACCGGAGGTCGACCTGCAGCCGGTGCAGGGCCTCCGGACGGACGCCGGCATCCGTCGAGAGGCCGGCGAGGCCGCGATGGGCTTCGCGAACACCGGAGTCCCGCACCTGGTCATCCGGACCGAGGCGCTGGCGGACGTGCCGCTGGACAGCCGAGGGCCTGAACTCCGCTACCATCCCAGCCTCAGCGCCGGCGCGAACGTCAACTGGGTCGCTCGGCGTCCCGGCGGCTGGTCCATGCGGACCTACGAGCGCGGTGTCGAGGCGGAGACCTTGGCCTGCGGGACCGGGGCGGTGGCCTGCGCGGCGCTGCTGCGCGCTTGGGGTGACGTGCAATCCTCGGCGGCCCTCGAGTCTCGCTCGGGCCAGATCCTTGAGGTCACGTTCCGCGATGACGCTGCGCTCTGGTATCCGACCTTGGCGGGCGAGGGCCGGATCGTCTTCGAGGGTGAGCTGCGCGAGATCTGAGGTCTCCTGAGGCCGACGGGGCTTCGGGGATGGTCGGGCAGCGGCCTGAGGTGGAAATCCTCGGGTTATCCCCAGACAAACAATACATAATACATATTATAAGTATTACTAGTTGAAATGGGGCGTATCAAGAGCCGGTCCGGATTTAGCGACAGTAACGCAGCAGTTGAGACCACCCCTCCCGACATGAAAAACGCGGATCCGACGACGTCGGACCCGCGCTTCAGTTCATAACCTACTTTAGTAGATTAGGCCTTAGCCTTTATTTCACTGAGTCTTAGGCGCGCTTCACCAGCGTACTGACTGTCCTCGCGTGCCGAGATCTCCGTGTAGATGCGCTCGGCGTTCGCCACATCGCCCGCGGCGACGTACGCCCGAGCCGCCGCCATGCGATAGCCGTCGCGCTCGGTCGCCAGGTTGGTCGCCGCAGCCGCCGCCTCAAGGTCCTTTGCGGCCCCCGCATGCTCGCCCTTGGCCGACTTGCCGGCCGCCTGCATCGCCAGCAGCCCAGCCCGCTGGAAGCTCGGCGCCTTGCCGATCGCAGCCGCGACGGCCGCCAGACCCGAGTCCGCCTGACCCGCTTCGTAGTACCACTGGGCCGACAACAGCGCCGCCTGGGTACCCGCCGCCGTACCCGCATAGCGCGTGTACACCTTCTGCAACTCGGCCTGGGCCGCCGCCGGACCGCCCGCCGAATACGCCGCCTCCGCCGCCTGCAAGGCCTCCGCGCCGCGGGTCTCCTTGATCTGACCGGACCGGGCGGCGAGCCACCAGCCACCGGCAGCCACGCCAACGGCGATCACGCCGATCATCAGCGGCTTCTGGTATTGCTGGACGAAGTCGGCCGGCGAGGCCGAATCGAGGGTCTCAAGGGTCGGCCGAGCGGCGTCGCCAGTCTTGGTCATCGCAGAAAGTGGTTGGGGGTCCGTCTCGGCGTCGGCAGTTCCCTACCGCGCCGTCGTACAACAGAAAGCTAATGAAAGCGCCGCTGCCGCTGAATGCCCCCGGGCAGATTCGAACTGCCGACCTGCGGTTTAGGAAACCGTCGCTCTATCCACCTGAGCTACGGGGGCGTGGCCGAAAAGATAATGCCGATTTCCGCTAACGATTACCTGCGTTTGTGCGTTAACCAACTGACCAGCAGTCGACTCGCATCACTCAGCACTTTCAGGCGAATGCGCCTCTTCTATATGAACACGATTTCGCGAGCCGGCCTTGCCGCGCTCATGACCCTCGGCCTGGCGGCCTGCGGCGCGGACACCGCGTCCTCCGCGACGACCAACGGCGGCGGGGGCACTGGTGGCCCCGGCGGCGGCCGTGGACCGGGTGGCGGCCAACCGTCGCCGGTCGAGATCACCACGGTCGAACGGGCCACGCTTGCCCGCACCTCCTTGGTCACGGGTCAGCTCGCGCCGCTGCGCGTGGTCGGTGTGAACTCGCAGGTCGGAGGCGCGCTGACGACGGTCAACGTGGAAGAGGGCTCGCGTGTGAGCGCCGGCATGGTCCTCGCCGAGCTCGATCGCCGGGAGATTGAAGCGCAGTTGCGCGCCGCGCGGGCGAACCTGACGGTCGCCCGGACCACGGCCGAACGCTCCGCGCAGCTGCGCGAGTCGCAGGTGGTCACGGCCGCGGAGTACGAGCGCGACCAGGCGTCGTTGGCCGCGGCGGAGGCCACGGTGTCGCAGCTCGAGACCCGCGTCGGCTTCACGACGATTCGCTCGCCCATCGACGGCGTCGTCACGCAGCGCTTCGCGCAGGCCGGGGACATCGTCGGCGGCTCGGCGCGCCTGTTCACCGTCGCGGACTTGAACACGCTGGTCACGCAGCTGCCGGTCTCGGAACTCGAAGTCCCGCTGCTGCGCGAAGGCGCCAGCGTCTCGGTCCGCGTGGACGCGCTGGGGCGCGACGTGCCAGGCCGCATCCGTCGCATCTTCCCCTCGGTGGATTCCGTCAGCCGCCTCGTTCCGGTGGAAGTCGCCATCACCGGCGCGCAGCAGTCTGGCCTGCGCCCAGGCTACAGCGTACGCGTGACCTTGCAATTGGATGAACGCGAAGCACTGGTGATTCCCACCCGCGCCGTGGTGGGCGCTGCGGGTAGCCAGAGCGTCTACGTCATTCGCGAAGGGCGCGCCGAGCGTCGCCGCGTGCGCGTGGGCACGGACCTCGATGGCAAGATGGAGGTGTTGGAGGGCCTCGCCGTCGGCGACACGATCATCACGACGGGCAATGCCCTGCTCCGCGACGGTGCCCAAGTACGCATCGTCGATCCGCTGGCGCCCGAAACGCCGAATCGTCGCGTGGCCGTACCTGCAGCCGGCGCCGCCGGCGCATCGACGCCTGCGACCCCTGCGCCCACTCCGACGGGGAATCGCCCGTGAGCACGAAGAATCGTCGCGGGATCGCCAGCTGGGCGATCTCGCATCCGATCGGCACGCTGATGCTCACCAGCACGCTGCTCGTGCTGGGCTCGGTGTACATCGGTCGACTGCCCGTGGACCTGCTGCCGCGCATCGTGTATCCGCAGGTGCGCGTCAACGTGAACAATCCGGGCGTCGAGCCCGTGGTCATGGAAGAGACGGTCGCCAAGCCGCTGGAGTCGGCGCTGGCCACGGTCGAAGGCCTCGAGCGCCTGCA
>PNKF01000225.1 GCA_013822285.1 Gemmatimonas sp. | reverse complement strand
GTGAGGCCGACTTGCTCTTCCACGTGATCGACGCGTCGCATTCCTCGTGGGAAGAGCAGCGCTTGGTCGTGGACGAAGTGCTCGCGGACCTCGGGGTGGCCGAGACGCCGATGCGCTACGTGTTCAACAAGATGGACGCGCTGCCCGTGGACCAACGCGACGCCTTGCGCGCGCGCATCGAGAACTTGGCGCCCGACAGCATCTTCGTCTCGGCGCGTGAAGAGGAACGCCTGGTCGCGGCGCAAGCCGCGCGGGAGCCGAACGCCGCCGAGCCCGCCCGCGATCCGCAGCGTGGCTTGGAGCCGATGCGCGTGCTGCTCCGCGAGGCCCTGCGTTCGCGCCGTCCCGAGGTGTCGCTGCTCATCCCGATGACGCACGGCAAGCTGCTGGCCGAGGTGCACCGCATGGGTGAGGTGCTCTCCAGCGAGGCGGACGAGGAGGAGGGTGTGATGCGCATCGTCGGCCGCTTCGAGCCGGCGGCACTGGCCCGACTCGAGCGGGACGGGGCGGCACGCGGCTGAGCGCCGCTCCGCTAGATTCGCCCTGATGACGTCCCCGCACGCCGATCGCCTCGCACGCCTCCGCGCGTCGCTGACGCCGAGTCACCTCGACGCCCTCTTGGTTTCGGCGTTGCCGAACGTGCGGTATCTGACCGGCTTCACCGGCTCCAATGCCCTGCTGCTGGTGACGGCGGAGGAGGCGCTGCTGCTCACCGACTTCCGCTACGAGACGCAGGTCAAGCACGAAGTCGCGCCTGAAGTGCGGGTGGTGATCGAGCAGATGTCGCTGTGGACGCGGCTCTGGAAGGAGTTGAAGCAACTGCCGCAGGTCGAAGTCGTCGCCTTCGAGACGGCGCACGTGACGCACCAGGACGCGGCACGCTTTGTCGCCGAGGGAGGGGAAGGCGCGGCCTGGAAGTGGCGGCCGGCGCTCAACCTGGTAGAGGTGCTGCGTGAATCGAAGGACGCCACCGAGCTCGCGCACATCCGTGCGGCCGTGGAGATCGCCGAGCATGCCTTGTCGCGCACCTTGCCGCAGGTGCGCGCCGGCATGACCGAGATCGCCGTCGCCGGCATCTTGGAGTACGAGATGCGGCTCGCGGGCAGCGAGCGCACGGCCTTCGAGACGATTGTTGCGACCGGCGCCCGTTCCGCGTTGCCGCACGCGCGCGCCTCGGCCCAGGCCATCGCGAAGGGCGACCTGTTGCTCTTCGATTTCGGCGCGACCAGCGGCGGCTACGTCAGCGACATCACGCGCACCGTGATCGTCGGCCGCGCACCCGACGCGCGACAGCAGGAAGTCCACGATGTGGTTCGGGAAGCCAACGGGAGCGCTTCGGCTGCTGTTCGGGCCGGAATGCGCGGAAGGGATGCCGACGCCCTCGCGAGAGACTACATTGAGCGCCGCGGCTTCGGCGCCGCCTTTGGTCACTCGACGGGGCATGGGATCGGTCTGGAGATCCATGAAGCCCCGCGGTTGGCGAAGACGGCCGAGGCCCCGTTACCCCCTGGCGCGGTCGTCACGATCGAACCGGGGATCTATCTCGAAGGCTGGGGTGGCGTCCGCATCGAGGACGACGTGGTGCTCACGACCGACGGTCCGGAGCGACTCACGACGTTCGAGCGCACGCTGTTGCAAGTCGGATAGCGCCCAAGAGTTGAGAATCAGCTGTAAGCGGCGGCGCGCACGAAGGTGCCGTTGTCGTCCCTTACATCTCACATCTTCCATCTCACATCTGCCGTTCAATGATTGACCTCCGCTACGTCAAGAAGCTTCTCGAGATGCTCGATGAATCCACGGTGGATTCGATGGAGATCTCGTCGGACAAGGGCATGCGCATCCGCCTGCAGAAGACGCCCGTCGCGCGCGGCACGGTGCAGTACGCCGCGCCTGCGGCGGCCCCTGCGCCCGCGCCTGCCCCGGCCGCTCCCGTGACGGCGGCCGCACCCGCGGCGGCTCCCGCCGCTGCTGCGGCGCCGGCCAGCAAGGGCCAGGACGTGAAGTCGCCGATGGTCGGCACGTTCTACGGCGCGCCGGAACCCGGCGCCAAGCCGTACGTCTCGGTCGGCCAGACCGTGAAGAAGGGCCAGGTGCTCTGCATCATCGAAGCGATGAAGATCATGAACGAGATCGAGTCTGAAGTCGCGGGCAAGGTCGTCGAGATCCTCGCGACAGATGCGCAGCCGGTCGAATACGGCCAGGTCCTCTTCCGCGTCGATCCCAATGGCTAATCCGCAGCCGCCAAGCCCGGCTGCGGCGCCGGCTGCAGCCCCAGCCGCCGCGCCCTACAACTTCAAGCTCGTCCTGCAGACCATGGTCCAGCAGGGCGGCTCGGACTTGCATCTCAAAATCGGCCGCCCCCCGACGATGCGCCTGAACGGCGAGCTCGTGCCCATGGAGCTGCCGCCGCTCAAGCCGGAAGACCTGCGCTCCGTCGGTGAGCAGATCATCCCGCCGAAGCAGCGCAAGGAGTTCGACGAGACCAAGGACGCCGACTTCGCCATCGGCGTGCCGGGCATCGGCCGCTTCCGCGTGAACGTGTACCAACAGCGCGGCTCGCTGGCCTACGCGTTCCGCGCCATCGCCTTCCAGGCGATGACGATGGAAGAGCTGAACCTGCCGCCGGTGCTCAAGGACATCGCGATGAAGCATCGCGGCCTCGTGCTCGTCACCGGCATCACGGGCTCGGGCAAGTCCACCGCGTTGGCGTCGATGATCCACTACGTCAACGAGCACAAGCACGCGAACATCATCACGATCGAAGATCCGATCGAGTTCCTGCACCGCGACATCAACTGCCACATCAACCAGCGCGAAGTCGGCACGGACACGGTGTCGTTCTCGCAGGCGCTGCGTCGCGTGCTGCGTCAGGACCCCGACATCATCATGATCGGCGAAATCCGCGACCTCGAGACGCTGGAGATCGCGCTCAAGGCCGCCGACACGGGCCACATGGTCTTCTCGACGCTGCATACGATGGACGCGGCGCAGACCATCAGCCGCGTGCTGTCGTTTTATCCGCCGAACGAACAGGCGGACATCCGCTTCCAGTTGGCCAGCGCGCTGCAGGCCGTCGTGTCGCTGCGCCTCGTGCCGCGCATGGATCGCCCCGGCCGCATCCCGGCCTGCGAGATCCTCGTCAACTCGGCGGCCGTGCAGGACAACATCCGCGACGCTTCCAAGTCGCTCAACATCCCCGACCTCATCCGCGAGGGCACGGTCCAGTACGGGATGCAGTCGTTCGACCAATCCCTGATGAACTGGTACCAGAAGGGCGTCATCTCGTACGAAGCCGCCGTGTCGGCATCGACGAGTCCGGCCGAGTTCGCGCTGCGCACGCAGGGCATCGCCGGAACCTCCGACGCCGGCTTCAGCGGTCTCTCGCAAGACGCCCGGTAACCCGAATGTTCAAGCGTGTCCTTATCGCCAACCGCGGCGAGATTGCGTTGCGCATCATCCGCGCCTG
>PNKF01000224.1 GCA_013822285.1 Gemmatimonas sp. | reverse complement strand
TGCGACTTATGTGGTGCCGACAGTTATGTGGCGCGAGTTCGCCGTGGCGCGGGACGCGCCGAGCGAAGTCCGCGACGCAGACAGCGAATCGCTCGACATAACTGACCGCGTGTGTAGCGTCGTTCCTCTGATCATCACCTCGGAGGATTCCCATGCTTCGCACGCTCTTTCCAAAGTACTGTCGCTTCTACGAGCAGTCCCGTTGCGCACGTGAGTTAGACGCCTTCAGCTGCTGGTTGCGAGATGCCGGGTACGCACGGGACAGCAGCCGCAGGCACGTTCGCCGCTTGAGGCGCACGCTGGAGCCGGCTCGGCGCGCATCCGCCACACGACGGTATGCGGACCGCGAGGTGCGCGCGATGTTCGCCACGTCGCTCGCCTCAGCATCGGCCATTGTCGGCGCTCGCGCCACTGAGCGGTTGTATCGACGGTTTCTAGCGGTCGGTGGACGGCTGCCGGCGACTCGGCCGCGTCGCGACCCACGCGCCTCGCTGTTGGCGCGCTATCACGGTTACCTCACGGAGGCCCAAGGCTGTACCGCCTCCACCGCCGATCAGCACCTCACGACGGTTGCGGATTTTCTGCAGCGAGCCCTTGGCGTCGGGCAATCGCTACGGACGCTCACGAGCAGGCACACCGACGAGTACGTCGCCATACGCGCACGCGATGTTAGCCGCGAGACGCTGCAGCACATCGTGGCGCGTTTGCGCGCCTTCTTTCGCTACTGCTGCACGCAGCGTGTGATACGCCGCCGGCTCGATACGATCGACACGCCCCGCACCTACCGCGGCGAGCGGCCGCCACGGGCCATGCCCTGGCCCCTCATCCATCAGCTCTTGCACTCGATCGACCGCGCTGGGAAGGCCGGCTGGCGCGATTACGCGATCCTCCATTTGATGGCGCATTATGGGTTGCGTCCCTCGGAAGTCGTGGCGTTGCGGCTCGATTCGATCGATTGGGTTGCGCACACCGTGCAGGTCCAGCAGCGCAAGACGCGGTCGACACTACTGTTGCCGCTGATGCCGCACACCGTGACGCTTCTTCGTCGCTATTTGGCTGTTGGACGCCCATGCAGCGGAGATCGGCATCTGTTCCTGCGCGTGCGGGACCCAGCCGGAGCCCTGCAGCACACGGCCATTGGTGACCTGTTCAGGAAGCGCGCACAGTTGGCCGGCCTTCCGCTCGACCAATACTGCTCCTACAGCCTGCGTCATGGATTTGCTGTTCGCCTTCTCACGCGCGGGGTCGGAATCAAGGCGATCGGCGATTTGCTTGGGCATCGAAGTCTTGAGAGTACGCAAGTGTATCTTCGGCTCGAGACGGAACTACTGCGGACGATCGCGCTTCCAGTGCCTCGCTCGTCGCGGACCAGGAGGCGCGCATGACCGCGCGGTCGACAGGCCTCGATGCGGCAATCACTGCGTTCATCGCCCATCAGCGAGCGTTGGGGCGTGGCTATGGGCACGAAGCCTATGTGCTCGAGCGCTGCCGCCGGTTCGTACACGATGCGGACGCCACAGATCTCGACCAGCCCACGTTCGATCGCTGGTGTGAGACGCAACAGCATCTCGCGGCCAATACGCGGCGCGCACGGCAGCGCATCGTCCGCATGTTTTGTCTCTATCGACGGCGCACGAAGCCGCGATGCTTCGTGCCCGATCGTCTCACGTTTGCACGGCAGGCGCCGTACCAGGCGCCGGTCCTCATCACCCCCACGCAGGTCGCGCGGTTACTGACGCAGGCGACCGCATTGTCGGTGTCGCCCAGCTCGCCGCTGCGAGGGTCGGGACTTCGGATGGCGCTCGTGCTCCTGTACACCGCGGGCTTGCGACGGGGGGAAGTCACCCGGCTGACGCTGGACGACGTAGATGCCGGGGCCGGCGTGATGCGCATTCGCGAATCCAAGTTCCATAAATCGCGCCAGGTCCCGCTGTCGCCGACGGCCCGGGCCGAGCTCCGCCGCTACTTGCGTCGGCGCTTCGCGGCGGGCGGCGATCAGCGACCGACCTCGCCCCTGTTGTCGAATCGTCACGATGGCACGTGGCGCCCCTACACCGGGGCCGGACTCGGCCAAGCGCTCCGGGCGCTCTTCAAGAGCGCCCATGTTCGCGATGCGGACGGACGGTTGCCACGCGTCCATGATCTCCGGCACAGCTTTGCCGTGCACGCACTGATCCGGCTCTACCGCCGAGGGGCGGACGTGCAAGTGAGCCTGCCAAAGTTGTCCATGTATATGGGCCACGTCTCGATTGTGTCGACCGCGTACTACCTGCACCTGGTGCCCACCGTGGCGGCCTTGGCGGGCCGCCGGTTCGAACGCTACTGCGGTCATCTGCTCGGAGGTCCTGCATGAGCGCGCGACTTCCGACGGGCCTCGCTCGCGCCGTGCGGCGGTTCTTCGAGGAGTACCTCCCGGGACTGCGGGGAATGAGTGCCCATACCATTCACAGCTATCGCGATACGCTGGTGTTGTTTCTACGATTTGCCGCGACCGACGCACACTGTAAGATTGAACGTCTTGATCTCCTCCATGTCGCCGCCGATCGTGTCCTGGCGTTCCTGACGCATCTCGAACAGGTGCGGCATAACGGGATCGCCACACGCAATGCCCGGCTGGCGGCCCTTCATACGTTCGCGCGATTCCTCTGCAGCGAGCGCCCCGATCACCTCGCGCCGTTGCAAGCGGTGCTCGCGATTCCGTTCAAGCGAGGGACGCGTGAACAGCCCGTCGAGTATTTCGAGCGTGAGGAGATGGCGGCGTTTCTTGCAAGCATCGATCGCCGGACGGACCTCGGCGTGCGAGACTACGCCCTCTTCGCGTTGCTGTTTAACACCGGAGCGCGCGTGCAGGAAGTACTGAACCTGCGGCGCGCTGACGTGCGGTTGGATCGACCCTCCCAAGTGCGGCTCGTGGGCAAGGGCAACCGAGTGCGCCTCTGCCCCATCTGGCCAGGGACCGTCCAGTTGTTGCGCGCGCACATCGAACGCCAACGCGTCGTCGATGGCAATCCGAGCGCGATACCGCTCTTCACCAACCAGCGCGGGGGACCGCTCACGCGCTTCGGCGTGCGCTACCTCCTGCGTCGATACCTTGCGTCGTCGGCTATCGCACCGACGTTGCGAGCCAAGCGGCTGCACCCGCATTCACTGCGGCACACCACGGCCATCCATCTCCTGAAGGCCGGCGTCGACTTCGCGACGATCAGCCAATGGCTTGGGCACGCGAGCCTCAATACCACGATGCGTTACGCACGCGCTGACCTCGACCTGAAACGTGCCGCACTGGCGCAAGTCTTCCCGGACGCCCTTGCACCGCCAAATGCCGGGCACGTGCGTTGCGATACCTCTGATCTCACCGGCTGGCTGCGCCGACTCTGACGCCACCGTTATGTGGAGTACGCGGGCTCCGACGACACTGGATCGCCCCTGTCCGAACCGTGTGCTCCACATAACCGTCAGCGCCACATAA
>PNKF01000223.1 GCA_013822285.1 Gemmatimonas sp. | reverse complement strand
ACGTCGAAGATGAACTTCTCGGGGTACAGGGCGGCGAGTTGGCCGCCGGGCTGCGGAAGTGCGTCGACGATTTGCGCGCTTGCGCCGCGCATGCCAGCATAGAACAGCGCAAACAGCCCAGCGGGGCCGGCGCCGATGATCGTGATGTCACGGATGTCGTGGGTAGCCATCTATATAAAATCGCCCTAGGACGGGCATCTTACAACGCCCAACCAGACCAATCTTGCCTCGTTCGCCCTCCGCCCCGCGCCTCCGATGAGCCTCGGCCCCGACCTCCGGACCGAAACCCGCTTCCGCCTGCTGCGCGAGGTGGCGCGCGGCGGCATGGCTACCGTCTACGAGGCCGAGCAGCTGGGCGCGGCGGGCTTCTCCAAGCGCATGGCCGTGAAGATCATCCACGAGCGCTTCGCCGAGCATCCGGAGTGGCTGCAGCTGTTCATCGACGAGGCCAAGCTCTCGGCCAACCTGGTGCACGGCAACATCGTGCAGATCTACTTCTTCGGAAACTCCGATCGCGGGCCGTTCATCGCGATGGAGATGATCAAGGGCATCACGCTGCGGACGCTGATCAACACGCACCGCAAGCGGAAGGAGCCGCTGCCGCCCGACATCGCCGCGTATTGCGCCAGCCGTATCTGCCGCGCCCTGGACTTCGCCCACCACTACGTGGACGACGATGGCGAGCGCATGGAGATCGTCCACCGCGATGTCTCGCCGGGAAACGTGATGCTGACCTGGGACGGCCACGTGAAGTTGGCCGACTTCGGCATCGCCAAGGCGCGCACGATGTTCGATCCCTCGAAGGACAAGACGGTGCTGCTCGGCAAGAAGCATTACATGGCCCCCGAGCAGCTGCTGGGCAAGACCGTGGATGCCCGCGCCGACATCTTCTCGATGGGTGTGGTGCTGTTCGAGCTGTTTGCGCTCAAGACGCTGTTCACGGAGAACGAGACGCTGGCGGCGATCGAAGAGGTGGTCATCTCGCCGACGCCCGACGTGCGCACGCTGTTGCCGCTGGTCGATCCGGGCGTGCGCGGCATCATCTCGGGCGCGATCTCGAAGGAGCCTGAACAGCGTCCGAGCGCCTCGAAGCTCGGGCTCTCCCTCGACCGCTGGAACATGGCGCAGGGCACCCCCGGCAGCCCGGAGCGACTGCAGCAGCACCTCGCCGCGCTGTTTCCCGAGAGCTACGCCCCGCCGACGCGTCCGACGCAGGTGATCGCCGCCATCGACATCCCGGACACGAAGCCGCATCGCGGCTAGATTTCCGGGATGACGCTCAAGATCTACACGAAGACCGGCGACGACGGCGACACCGGCTTGTTCGGTGGCGGCCGCGTGCCCAAGGACCATCCCCGGGTCACCGCGTATGGTGAAGTCGACGAACTCAACGCGGTGATCGGCCAGGCGCGCTCGGTCGAGATGATGCCGCGCATCGATGAAGTGCTGGCCCCGGTGCAGCGCGATCTCTTCGCGCTCGGCGCGATGCTCGCGACGCCGGACCTCGACAAGATGCGGGAGCAGCTCGAGAAGGCGCGCATCTCCGACGCGCGCATCGCGCAGCTGGAGCAGGCCATCGACGACGGCGAGAGCGAGCTCGAGCCGCTGAAGGCCTTCATCCTGCCGGGCGGCACGGCCAAGGCGGCGGCGTTGCACGTGGCGCGCACGGTCTGCCGGCGCGCCGAGCGGGCCGTGATCCATCTGCAGCGCGACACGGAAGTCCCGCAGATCGTGATCGTGTATTTGAATCGCTTGAGCGACCTGCTCTTCGTGCTCGCGCGCGTGGCGAACAAGCGGGCCGGCGCGGGCGAAGTCACCTGGTAGGCCAATGACGACGCTCGCGCTGCATGGCTCGAGCATCGAGATCGCGCCGGGCGCCCTCGCGACGCTTGGCGCGCGCGTCGCCGAGCTGCACCCCGGCAAGCGCGTCGCGGTCATCGCCGATCAGACGGTGGCGCAGCATTACGGGGCGAAAGCCTTGGCGAGCATCGTCGCGTCTGGCCTGACGTTCGGCAGCACGGTGGGCGGCACGGTCGCGCCCGGCGTGTTCACGTTCCCGGCGGGCGAGCAGCACAAGACACGCGAGACCTGGGCGAAGCTCACGGATCAGTTGATTGCCGCGGGCCATCGCCGCGATTCCGTCTTCATCGCGCTCGGCGGTGGCGTCACCGGCGACCTCGTGGGATTCGTCGCGGCGACGTACCTGCGCGGCGTGCCCTTCGTGCAGTTGCCGACCTCGCTCACCGCGATGATCGACGCGGCCATCGGCGGCAAGACTGGCGTCGACACCGTGGCCGGCAAGAACCTCGTCGGGGCATTCCATCAGCCGTCGTTGGTGCTGATCGATCCGCGACTGCTGCGCACGTTGCCCCCGCAGCACCTGCGGCAGGGCTTGGCCGAGGCCATCAAGCACGGCGTGATCACCGACGCGAGCTATTTCGCGTGGATCGCGGCGTCGCTGAGCGACATCCTCGACGGCGACATCGATGACGCGACGGCGATGCGCTTGGTCCAGCGCTCGGTGGAGATCAAGGTCGGCGTCGTCGCGCAGGACGAACGCGAGAGTGCGATTCGGAAGATCCTGAACTTCGGCCACACGATCGGCCACGCCATCGAACACGTCACCGGTTACGGCGTGCCGCACGGCGACGCCGTGGCGATCGGCATGGTCGTCGAAGCAACGCTGGCCGAACGGTTGGGCATCGCTTCGGCCGGATTGGCCGACACCATCGCGACGGTCTGCGATGCCGCAGGACTTCCGGTGCGTCTGCCCGATGGCATCTCACCGGCGGAGATTGTCGTAGCAACGCGCAGCGACAAGAAAACGCGCGGTGGCGTGGTGGAATACGCGCTACCGAGCCAGCTCGGCGTGATGGCGGCCGCCGACACCGACTATGGCGTGGCCGTCCCGGAACCCGCCGTGCTCCAGACGCTCCAAGATTTGTGAGCTTCCCTATCTCCTTGTGCGACAAGGAGATGGCGCGATGATGTCGGCAATAATACGACTTGGCATGCTTTTTGGCTGTTGACCGTTTCGCGCCCCAACCCCTAGCCTATCCGTCCGTGCCCAGCGGTTTCCGCTCGGTGCAGCCGTCCGTGATCTTGGGGGTGCCCCCCGGCACCGTCTCCTTCCACACGCAGGTTTGGGGTGGGTATGCAGCACGAGTCCGCGACGCGCAGCAGAGGCTATTTCCGTTCGTCCCCGTCGTCCGCGTTTGACCAGTACCTGCTGGACATCCAAAAGCTCCCACTGATTACCGACCCCGCCGAGGAGAAGCGTCTCGCTCGCCTCGCGCAGAAGGGTGACGAAGCCGCCGCCGAGCGGCTGGTGACGGCCAATCTCCGGTTCGTCATTTCCTATGTAAAGAAGTATCAGGGCCACGGGCTCGACTTGTCCGAACTCGTCGCCATCGGCAACGAAGGCCTGCTCAAGGCGGTGCGAAAGTTCGATCCGGACCAGGGCGTGAAGTTCATCTCCTACGCCGTGTGGTGGGTGCGTCAGGCGGTGCTGAAGGCGCTGGCT
>PNKF01000222.1 GCA_013822285.1 Gemmatimonas sp. | reverse complement strand
TTCGTCCACGATCGCGTCGAGGACCTTCGGCTGCTTGATCGCCTCGCCCATGCCGACGTTCAGCACGATCTTCTCGAGGTTCGGCACCTGATGCGGGTTCTTCAACCCGAACTGCTGCATCAGCTTGCCGCGCACCGTCTTCACGTAGTAGCCGTGGAGACGCGGTGCCGGAACCGGCAGATCCTTGCCCGCGTGGTCCTTCGGCAGCATCGAGGCGCGCTTCTCGCCCTGGCCGCCCTTCTTCTTATTGTCCTGCGTCTTGGTCGTCGCCATTGGTCAGTCCTCGCTCAGCGGCCGCGCGGGATAGCCTGCCCGCTCTTGGCGCTGATGCGCTCCTTCGTACCGTCGGCGTCGATCCGCGCGCGGATGCGCGTGGGTTCCCCCGACTTCGGGTCGAGCAACATCACGTTCGACAGCGCCACCGGGGCCGGCATCTCGATGATGCCCGACTGCTCCTCGGCCGTGCGCGCCCGGCGATGCCGCTTCACGATGTTGATGCCTTCGATCGTCACGCGGCCCTTCTTCAGGTGCACGCGGATGACCTTGCCTTCCTTGCCCTTGTCGTCGCCGCGCAGCACCCGGACCGTATCACCCTTGGTGATCGAGGTCGAGACGCGCTCGGCGTTGCGGGCGTGACGCAGGACGTTCTTCTGTCCGGCCGTCTTACGCTGCTTGAGAATCCGCATGGTTACAGCACCTCAGGGGCCAGCGACACGATCTTCATATAGCGCTTCTCGCGGAGCTCACGGGCCACCGGCCCGAAGATGCGCGTGGCGCGCGGTTCGCCCTTGTCATCGATGATGACCACGGCGTTCTCGTCGAACTTGATGTAGCTGCCGTCCTTGCGGCGCACTTCCTTCACCGTGCGCACGACGACGGCCTTCGCGACGTCGGACTTCTTGACGGTGCCGTTCGGCAGCGCGTCCTTCACCGCCACCACGACCTTGTCGCCAAGGCCGGCGTAGCGCTTGCGCGTGCCGCCGAGGACGCGGATCACGAGCGCCTTCTTGGCGCCCGAATTGTCCGCGACCTTCACGACCGATTCCTGTTGGATCATTGGTCAGTTCCCCTTATCGCGCGCGTTCGACGATCTCGAGGAGGCGGAACCGCTTGTCCTTCGACAGCGGGCGCGTCTCGACGATCCGGACGGTGTCGCCGACCTTCGCCGAGTTCGCCTCGTCGTGCGCCTTCAGGCGCTTGGTCTTCGTCACCATCTTCCCGTACACCGGGTGCGGCACGCGACGTTCAATCGCGACCACGATGGTCTTGTCCATCTTATCGCTCACCACGAGGCCCGTGCGCACCTTGCGGGACGTGCGGGTCGGGGCGGCGGTCTTTTCCGTTTCAGCCATTCTTCATATTCCTGCGCGCGTTAGCGCGCAGCCTCCGTACGCTCCGCCTTCTCGCGGAGGACCGTCTGAAGCCGCGCGATGTCGCGGCGGATCGTGCGCAGCCGGAGCGGATTGCTCAGCGGCTCCGTGGCGCCCCGGAAGCGGAGCCGAAAACGCTCCTCTTCCAGCTCGGCCAGGCGGGCGTGGATTTCATCCGCGCTCAGCTCCCGGATCTGGTCAGCCTTCATTGCCCTGCGCCTCCTCACGCGCCACAAACTTCGTCTTCACGCCCAGCTTGGCGGCGGCGAGCCCGAGCGCCTGCTGAGCGATCTCCTTCGTCACACCTTCGATCTCGAACAACACGCGGCCCGGCTTCACCACGGCCACCCAGAGTTCCGGCGAGCCCTTGCCCTTACCCATGCGGGTCTCGGCAGGCTTCTTCGTCACCGGCTTGTCCGGGAAGATGCGGATCCACACCTTACCGCCACGCTTGATGTGACGCGTCAGCGCCACACGAGCCGCCTCGATCTGACGGGCGGTGATCCACGCCGGCTCCTGCGCCTGCAGGCCGAACGTGCCAAACGCGACCGTCGCCCCGCGACGGGCGAGACCCGTCGTGCGACCCTTGAACATCTTGCGGAACTTGACCCGCTTCGGTGCTAGCATCGGTCAGTCTCCTTACGCGTCGGAGGAGTACGTGGACCCGCCACGACGCCCCTCGACGACCTCACCCTTGAAGATCCACACCTTCACACCGATGGTGCCGAAGGTCGTCTTCGCGGTCGACGTCGCATAGTTGATGTCAGCGCGCAGCGTATGAAGGGGCACACGACCCTCGTGATAGCCTTCCACGCGCGCGATCTCGGCGCCACCGAGGCGACCCGAGCACTTCACCTTGATGCCTTCCGCGCCCATGCGCATCGCGCTCTGCACCGCGCGCTTCATCGCGCGACGGAACGAGATGCGCTGCGCCAGCTGCGCGGCGATGTTGTCGGCGACGAGCTGCGCCTCGATCTCCGGGCGCTTGATCTCCTCGACGTTCACACCGACTTCCTTGCCGGTCAGCTGCTGGAGCTCGGTCTTGAGCTCCTCCACCGCCTGGCCCTTCTTGCCGATCACCACGCCCGGGCGGCCCGTGTGGATGGTCACGACGACCTTCCCCGGCTTCCGCTCGATGGTGATGTCGCTGATGGCCGCGCCGCCGAGGCGGGCCTTCAGGTACTTACGCAGCAGCGCGTCTTCCTTCAGCAGCGCCGGGAAATCCTTCTTGGCAAACCACTTCGAGCGATGCGTCGTGCTCACGCCGAGGCGGAAGCCGATCGGATGCGTCTTCTGTCCCATTATCGACCTTCCTTCTCGGCCACGATGATCTCCACGTGGCTGGTTCGCTTGTGCATCGGCGTCGCCCGGCCCATGGCCGCCGGCGTCCACCGCTTGAGCTTCACGCCTTCGTTCACGATCGCATGCTTCACGTACAGCGCGTCCACGTCGAGCGACGTGTTCGCGTTGCGCGCCGCCTGCTCGGCGTTCGCGACGGCGCTGTTCAGCACCTTCGCGATCTCGTGCGACGCGTGCTTCTTGCTGAACTTGAGCAGCGCGAGCGCGTCGTTCACCGCCAAGCCGCGGATCTGGTCGATGACCAGACGCATCTTGTAGGGCGACTGCCGCGTCGACCGCTGGATGGCCCGTGCTTCGGTCATGGCTTACTTGCCTCCCTTGGCCGGGGCCGCCGCTGCTGCCGGCGCCGCCTTCTTGTCCGTCTTGTTGTTGCCCGTGTGACCACGGAACAACCGCGTCGGGGCGAACTCGCCGAGCTTGTGCCCGACCATGTTCTCCGTCACGTACACCGGGATGAACTTGTTCCCGTTGTGCACCGCGATCGTGTGTCCCACGAACTCCGGGATCACCGTGCTCGCGCGCGACCAGGTCTTCACGACCTTCTTCTCGTTCTTCGCATTCATCGCGACGACGCGCTTGAGCAGCGCATCCTGGATGAACGGTCCCTTCTTGATTGAGCGTGCCATGATGTCGTATCCCTGTTAGCTCTGGGTGGCCTTGCCGCGCTTCCGGCCACGGACGATCAGACGCTGCGACGCCTTCTTCTTGTTGCGCGTCTTGACGCCCTCCTTCTTGCCCCAGGGGCTCACCACGTTACGACCGCCGCGCGTGCGGCCACCGTGCGGGTGATCGACCGGGTTCATCACTTC
>PNKF01000221.1 GCA_013822285.1 Gemmatimonas sp. | reverse complement strand
AATCATCGCGCCGGTGAGCACGATTGTCTTGCCGAGGTCGGCAGCGGCCAGTGCGCGCGCCGACTCGACCATGGTGTCGGTACCGTGGGTGATGACGATGCGCGGCTCGGCGCTGGCCTTGGCGGCGGCGACGATGTGCGCGCGATCGGCGTCGGTGAGATCCAGCGAGTCCTTGAGCATCAAGACTTCGCTGACGAGGGGCACGAGGCAGCGGCCGCGCCGCAGCACGTCCTCGACGTGCGAGGTGCCGAAGGAGAGCGCACCGTTGATCTCGTCGTACTGCTTGTCGAAGGTGCCGCCGGTGACCAACAGGCGAAGCGTGGGAGCCGTCATGCGTGAAAAGTAGGGCATGCGATCAGGCGCGGGGGAATCGCACCGTGATGCGCGTGCCGCTGGGTTGATTGGCGTCGATCTCGATGCGCGCGCCGTGCCGCTCCGCAATCGCGCGCGCGATCGGCAGTCCGAGCCCGGAGCCATCGGGGGCGAGCTGCCGCGCCGCGGTGCCGCGGAAGAAGCGTTCGAACAGGCGCTTGCGCTCCTCCGGTGGGATGCCGATGCCGGAGTCTTCGACGACGAGCACGGCACCCGACGCCTCGGCGCGCACGGCGACGCGCACCTGGCCATGGGCGGGCGTGTACCGGATCGCGTTGTCGACGAAGACGCCGACCAGCCGCGCGAGCGCCGCCGCATCCATGCGCACCGGCGCCTCCTCGGGCACATCGACCTCGAGCGTGACGGCATGGCGCTTCGCGACCGCGTCAAACCGGCGCGCCACGTCGGCGACGACGTCATCGAGGAAGCCGCGCTGCAGCGCCGCTTCGCTGCGGCCCGAGTCGCTGCGTGCGAGTTCGAGTAGTTCGTCCACCAAGCGCGACATCACCTCGAGCTCCTGCTGGGTGCGCTGCAAGGCGTCGCGATCGTCGGCGCCCTGGGGCAGCGAGAGGGCGAGGTCACCCGCCCCGCGCGCGCGCGCAATGGGAGTCCGCAGCTCATGGGCGGCATCGGCGACGAAACGGCGCTGCGTGGCGATGGCGTGGTCGAGGCGATCCAGCAACGCATTGAAGCGGATGCCGAGCCGTCCCAACTCATCGTCGGGCACAGCGATCGGCAGCCGACCGCTGGCGTCGCCGGTGATGCGGTCGGCGGCGTCGGCCATCGCGGCCACGGGACGCAGCGTGCGTCCGGTCAGCACCCAGCCGAGCACGACGGCAAAGAGCACGGCGATGGGAGTCGCGAGGAGCGCGGCGCGATCGACGGCGGCGAGTTGACGCGTGAGCGGTGCCGCCGACGAGGTGAGGCGCACCTGCCAGCCCGGCGCGAGATCCGGGTCCAGCGCCCGCTCGATGTCGCGTAGCGGCGGCTCGAGCGTCGGCAGGGGCATGACGCGAATCTCCGGCGGCGGCACGAACTCGGAGCCATCCGGCCGCAGGAAATGGATGTGCCGGTCAGGGATCGCCAACTCGCCCAGGATGTGGCTGATGGTGCCTTCGACCATGCGGTACTCCAGCACCTCCGCGCGGAAGAATCCCCGCACCAGCACGGCCGCCACTTCCTGCGAGCGCGCGAACTCGGCTTCGATGGATTGGCGCACATAGCGCCGAGCGCCCCAGGTGCCGACGAGCAGCGCGAGCAGGATCGACCCCGCATACCAGGCGGTGAGTCGCAGGCGAATCGACCGTCGGATCATCGCGTCTCCGCCGGCGCGGCGAGCCGATAGCCGGCGCCGCGCATGGTCTCGAGCATCGGGAGCTCGCCGTGTTGGTCGATCTTCTTGCGCAAGCGTCCGATGTACACATCGATGACGTTGCTGAACGGGTCGTAGTTGTCGTCCCAGGCGTGCTGGCTGATGTGCTCACGCGTGAGCACCTGGCCCGGGTGCCGCATGAGCACTTCGAGCACCGCGTACTCCCTGGCGGTGAGCGTGATCTCACGGGCGCCGCGGCGCGCCGAGCGGTTGCCGGTGTCGAGCGCGAGTTCGCCGACGTGCAGCACCGGCGGCAGTGCGTCGGCCGGGCGGCGCAGCAGGGCGCGCAGCCGCGCGACGAGCTCGCCGAGCGCGTAGGGCTTCACCAGGTAGTCGTCGGCGCCGGTGTCGAGGCCGGCGATGCGCGCCTCGATGGCGTCGCGCGCGGTCGCCATCAGGATGCGCAGCGAGGGCTGGACCCGGCGCAACCGGCGACAGACCTCAAGACCGTCGAGGTCGGGGAGCCCGAGGTCGAGCACCACGGCGTCGTACTGGTTGATTGCGGCGAACTCGAGCGCGGCGCGGCCCGTCGCCGCGTGGTCCACGGCGAAGCCGTGGTTACGCAGGAACTGGCCGGCCGTGTCGGCCATCCGGGCACGAGAAGCAGGCGCATCGTCCCAAGAATCTATGCCGAATGGCCGACGGGGATTGGCGCGGAGCCGCTTGCTGCACAACTTCAGCAGCGGTGACCCACGACCACGCCCCCCAAGCGGCTTCGTTGCCGCCCAAACTCGCCCTCGTGCTCGGCGGCGGCGGGCTCAAGGGTTTCGCACACATCGGTGTGCTGCAGGCGTTCGAGGAGCGCGGCATCCGGCCGACCGTCGTGGCGGGCACGAGCATCGGATCGCTGATTGCCGCGGCCTATGTGGGCGGGATGCCCGTGCGCGAGATGGTGCGTCACGCAAAGGCGCTCAAGAAGGGCGACCTCTTCCGCATCAATCACTTGGGCATGGTCTCGAAGCGCATGCTCTCGCCGTCGCTGTATCTCGCGCGGCCGCTGCAGCATCTGATCGAAGAGATCTGCCCGCCGGGTACGTTCCGCGACCTGCCGCGGCGCCTGCTGGTGAACACCGTGGACCTCGAGAGTGCTTCGCAGGTGCTGTTCGGGTTGCCGGGCCTGCAGCACGTGAATGTACGCGAGGCCGTGTACGCGTCCTGCGCCCTGCCGGGATTCTTCCCGCCGGCGCAGATCGACGGGCGCACCTGCGCCGACGGAGGCATCGCCGACAATGTGCCGGCGCTGGCCGCCTCGCACGGCATGGATGCCGTCGTCGCGGTGGACGTCGGCAGCACGAACATCGCGCGGGCGCGCCGCATCGGGCAGAAGGGCTTCGCGGCGATCTACGTGCGCAGCGCGCAAATCATGATGAAGTCGCTGCAGGCGCAGCAGCTGGCCAACTGGAGCGGCCCGCCGCTGCTGCTCGTGCGGCCCGCGGTCTGGCACTTCAACTGGTTCAGCTTCGGCCATGTGGAGCGGATCATCCAGCTCGGCTACGAGTCTGCGATCGACGCGTTCGATCGCGTGGGCACGTCGCTGCTGCTCGGCGGCGTCTGGCCGCGGCGCATGGTCGAGGTGCGCGTGGACCGCGCGAAGTGCACCGGCTGTACGCTCTGCGCGACGCTGGCCCCCAAGCAGATGGCGATGGACCAAGACGGCAAGGCGCAGGTGCTGCACAGTCCAGTGGAGTGGAGCCGCGCGGAGGGCGACTTCGTCAATCAGTGCCCGACCGGCGCGATCAAGGTCGAGACGATGGTGGACGGCGAGCGTCGCCCGACCATGGAGATGCCGATCCTCGAGGACGCCGCGGACTAGTTAGATTTCTGTCC
>PNKF01000220.1 GCA_013822285.1 Gemmatimonas sp. | reverse complement strand
TCTCGAACGCGGTCGAACTGCAAGCCGGGTTGAATCCGTTCTCGCGCGACACGGATCGCGACGGACTGCCGGACGGCTACGAGCTGGCGTTCGCACTCGATCCGTTTGCGAACGATGCGAGCGGGGACGCCGACGGCGACGGCGTGCCGAATCGCGAGGATGCGCGGCCGAACGCGGCGGGGATCGGTCGGTTGGCGGTCAGCATAGCGGTGCCCGCAAACGGGAGTGTGTTCCAATGAGAATATTCACTTTCTTCGGTATCTTGCTTTGCGTGCACGTCGCAGGACTGCGGGCTGCGGTTTCGGTGGATTGGGAAGGTAACAAGGTGGCCGGAAACTTCCTCGCTACGCCGCTCGCGCCGATCAACGGCATGGCGCGAATGAGGATTGATTGGGTGGCGAGCGGAAGAGTGAGCGCCACGTTTTGGTATGATACCGGCTACTACTCAGTTGGGAGTGTCCCTGACGTAGGCTGGAAGGAGCGAATATTCTATCAGCCCAACAACCCGCATGACGAATTCGACAGCGGTTTCTTTATTGTCCAGGGGCCTCCCGGCTCGACAGTGGATTTCATCGAGGAAGGAAAGATTCGGCAATACGGCGCGACCGTAGACATCACCCAAGCTGTTGTGCAGTCCACTCGCCGCATGGCATTCCCCCCCCTCGACAGCGGCGTCGACAAGGGCGATTTCTCAGGCCCGCGCTTCCTCGGTGACTTCATCAACTTCGTGGCTGACCCCGTGAACCCGACCACCGGGGAGTTCTTCCTCAGCGCCGTGGACCTCGAACTCGCCGGGCCGTTTCCGTTTCAGCTCCGCCGGACTTATTCGAGTCGCAGCTTCGCCCGCAATGAGCTCGGGCCCGGCTGGCTGGTCGGGCACTCTTCCTATCTCCTTCCGGCTGCCGACTTGGCGACCGTGCAACTGGCCACTGCTGAGGGTTCCGTGCTGTTGTATCGTCGTCAGGGAACAAGCGACACATGGCAGCTCAATCCGGCCGACAATCCTGAGATGCATCTGGTGCAAGGCGGCGAAAACTACCTCAGTTCGACTATCGAGCGCGCGGTTCAAGATGGTGAGACCCGTTTCACCTGGAGACGACGCAGCGGTATGTCCGCGGTGTTCTTGGTGCGCTCTTTTCCCACCGCGACCTTCACTCGCGAGCGCCCCTACCTCGAAAAGGAAACTGATGCTCACGGAAATGATCGTCGCTATGCTTACGGCACCGTCTCAACAGGAAATGACTACGGCAAGGTCGCCACGATAACCCAGTCGAACGGTCGGAGCCTGACGCTCCGCTACACCGTCGACGGCCTTCTCCAAGAAGCGGAGGCGTCGGACGGGCGCAAGGTGACCTATGGCTATGAGGGCGGCAACCTCACTCGCGCCACGCTGCCCGACTTGGCGGAGATTCGCTACCGCTACGCAGCGGCGAGCGGCGAACTGCCCGGCCATTTGCTCGACCGGGAGACGCGGCCTGAGGGTCGGGTGTTGGAGAACGACTACGACGCGATGCGCCGCGTGAAGGAGCAGCGCGCGACGGTCGATCCGACCCTTCCCGGCACCCTCGTGCGCAACGCAAAGTTCGATTACTCGGTCGCGAATCAGACGATCGTCACCGACGCCTATGACCGCGCCACCACCTACGAGCACGCCAATGGCCTCGTGACTGCGATCCGCGAGCCGCACAACCGCACCACGACGCAGGAGTGGTATGCGGCCACGGACACCGCAACCGGTGCATTCGCTCGGGCTTTGAAGAAGACGACCGACCCTCGCGGCCTCGTCACGGAGTTCAAATACGACGCGCGGGGCAACGTGCGGGAGACGAAGTATTCCGGCGACCTCGATGGCGACGGCGTGGCAGGCGCAACCGAGGCGCACACGATCTCCGCCCACTACGACTCCGCCGACTTGCCGCAATGGGTGTCGGATGACATCGCGGGCCTGAAAACGGAGTTCTTCTACGAAGACGCGGACTACCCGCGCCTGCCCACGCGGGTGGTGAAGCGACTCGTTTCGCCCGACACCGTGCTCCGCACCGACAAGTTCGACTACACCGAACGCACCGAGACGGTCGGCGATGTGACTACCTTTGCCCGCGGGCTGCTCGAAAAATCCACGATTGCGTCCGGCTCCGGCGACGAGGCAGTGACCGAGTTCGACTACAACGCGACCGGCTTCAGAACGAAGGTGACTCGCCGCACCGGCACGACCGATCCCGATGTTGTGCAGAATTTCGTGCCGACCGCGCGCGGCGAAATCGATTCGATCACCGATGCCGCCGGCCGCGCCACGAGTTTCACCTATGACGGCCGTTCGCGCCCGCTCACCACGACCGTCAAAGACGCTTTGGACACGATCGTCGCGGCCAGCACGTCAGCTTACACCGGCAACGGCGAAGTCCGCCGCATCGACGGCCCGCGACCGGGCGAAGAAGACTTGGTCGAACATAGCTTCGACCAAGCCGGACGCCCCGCGCAGACCACGTTGAACCTCGTGCAGGCGAAGGCCGACGGTCTCGGGGTCGAGACGCCGCCCGCCGGCGCCGCCCAGGCCGCCGCGCAGGCGCGCCACGATCTTTTCGGCAATCTCGTGCTCTCGATCGACCCGCGCGGCCACGTGGCGACGCGGCAATACGACGGCCTCGGGCGCTTGACGCACGTGCGCCGCTTCGCCGCCACGCACGCCGCCGCGTTGCTCGCGCAGTATGCGGCCGACCAACTTGCGCCGCGCTCCTATGACGGATCGCTCCCGACTGGCGTCACCGCGCTCGCGACGGAGTCGTTCACCTATCACGCGGGCGGCGAGGTCCACGTCCACACCAGCGTGCTCGGCGGCACAACGACGACGCTCTACAACGCGCGCGGCCAGCCGCGGCATCGCACCCACGCCGACGGCGCGGTGGAACAGTGGCGTTACCGCGCGGACGGGCGGTTGGTGAAGGAAATCCTGCGCAATGGAACCTCGTGGGAAACCGCCTACGACGAAGCTGCCCGCTCGGTCGCGCGCACGCTCAAGAAGGCCGATGGCACGGCCCTCGCCGCAGAGACGCGCGTGTTCGATCGCCGGGGCAACCTCACAAGTTTCACCGACGCCGAGGGCCACGCGTTCGCGACGACTTACGACGATCTCGACCGGGTGAAGACCGAGACCGGGCCGCCCGCAAGCGCGACCTCCGCGCAACGCGTGGCCACCTGGACTTACGACGCCGCCGACGTCGTGCGCGCCGTGTCGAACGCCTTCGGCGAGCGCACGGTGGAGACGCGCGACGCGCTCGGGCGCGTCACGCGCGTGGAGATCCGCGATGCCGGCGATGCGATCGTGCGCGAGTCGTCGTTCTCCTACGCGGCCGATCATCGCTCGGTCACGCGCACCGAAGGGGCGGGCGGAGATGCCGTGGCGATGACCGAGTATCCCGACACGCGCGGCCAGATCGTGCTCACGCGTTACGGCGACGGGACGTTCACCCGCCAGAGCTACGACGTCGCTGGACTGCCCGATACGTTCCACGACGCACTCGCGCGCCCGACGGCGACGACGTTTGACGCGCTCGGATATCTGGCGACGCGCACATTGCCGGACGCGCACCTGACCACCTTCGTGC
>PNKF01000219.1 GCA_013822285.1 Gemmatimonas sp. | reverse complement strand
TCGATGCTCACTTCCGTGCCCGAGTACTTGCCGTAGAGCACCTTGTCGCCGGCCTTCACTTCCATCGCGACACGCTTGCCGTCCTCGGTACGACCCGGGCCGACCGCGATCACTTCACCCTGCTGGGGCTTTTCCTTCGCGGTGTCGGGGATGTAGAGGCCGCCGCGCATCGTCTCGGTCTCCTCGAGCGCCTTGACGACCACGCGGTCGGCGAGGGGCGCGACCTTCTGGGCCGCTGCAGACTTTGCTGCCATGGGTATCCGTCCTTCTGCTGGATGTGAATGGATGGGGAACGTGCTGGCACTCAATATTGCTGAGTGCTAACAACACCTGAAGTTAGTCGCAAACAGCGTGCCAGTCAATCGAGCGGCGCACGCCAGAGCTTGCGGCTAAGATGATGTGGAGCAACGGCTTACAATCTGCTATTCCTGCCAGATTGGCGACGGCGCGCCCGCACTTTTGACTTCCTCGGCGGGTCGGATTGGCAGACCGGCGCCGGACCTGCGAACGGGCGCTCAGCGCCGCGCGGTCAGGATCTCATGGGCCATGCGCAGGCCCTGTAGCGTAAGGTCGGCATCGACGAGCTCGATGACCGGGCAGTGCGGCTGGATCACGGCCGCCAAGCCACCGGTCGCGACCACCTTGGGCCGCCCAGGATTCGGCCAGCTGGCGATGATGCGGTTCACGATGCCCGTCGCCGCATCGGCGGCGCCATAGACCACGCCTGCGCGAATGCACTCATCCGTGCGCGTGCTGATCACCTTTGCCGGTGCCTGCAGCTCCGTCGCCGCGAGCTTCGCCGTGCGCCGGAAGAGCGTTTCCGCCGAGGTCTTCACCCCGGGCTGGATGACGCCGCCGAGAAACACGCCGTCCTTGGTGATGCAGTCGTACGTCGTGGCGGTGCCGAGGTCGACGACGATGCAATCGCTCTGATAGATGCGGCTCGCCGCCAGCGTGTTGATGATGCGATCGGCGCCGACGGTCATCGGCTCATCGACGGCGAGCGTGATGCCCAAGGGCGACCTCGCATCCACGACGACCGCGGGCGTCTCACTCAAGCGCGACGCTGCCTCCGCGAGCGACTGCGTGACACCCGGCACGACCGATCCGATGGCCGCGCCACGCAGCTTGCGTCCGGCGTCGCCCGAGGACTGCAGCAGGCTGTGCAGCAGCAGGTACACTTCGTCGGGCGTGCGATTCGCTTCGGTCGTCACACGCCAATGCGCGACGATGCGCTCGCCGTCGGCGAGGCCCAGCGTGGTTTCGGTATTGCCGACGTCGGCGACGAGCAGCATCGGAAGCATCCTCAGGGGGAGAAGACCAGGGAGCCAGCGCGCACGGGCGTGACGCCCTCGTTGGATTCTATCAGCAACGCACCGTCGGTGGTGATCCCACGGGCGATTCCCGGCCGGGGCTCGAGGACCGCACGTCCCGCCGCGACGTCGCGACGGGTGAACTCTGCGTGCTCGCTCTCGCTCAGCGGCCCGGTCGCAAACGCCGCCGCACGCAAGGCCGGGAGCATCTCGGCCAATACCGTCTGCGCATCCGCGTCCTGCAGCGACGTGGCGTCCGCTTGATCTCGAGGCACGTTGAGGTTCACGCCGACGCCGATGGCCACCCAGTCGACGCGTTGGTCGCGCCAGCGCGCTTCGATGAGCACGCCGGCCAGCTTGCGATCGCTGACGAAGAGATCATTGGGCCACTTGAGCGCGATCGGCGCCTCGGTCCAGCGCTCCAGCACGCGTGCCAATCGCAGGCCCACCCGCAGCGACAGCACCCCGATCGCCTGCGCATCACGGGGCCGCTCGATGAGCGTGGCCCAGATGCCCGCGCGCGGCGCCGAGCTCCAGCGCTTGCCGCTGCGACCGCGGCCGGCATCCTGTCGCTCGGCGACGACGAGCGTGCCTGCGGACGCGCCGGCGGCGGCGAGGTGATGCGCTTCGTCCATGGTGGAGCCCACGACCTCGAAGGCCGCGACTTGTGGCAGCGACAGCGTGCGCGCCAAGGCGTCGCCGGTCGCGCCGAACCAGCGCATGCTACCAGCCGCCCCGCGTCGCGATCAGCCCGAGGATCAAGGCACCGAGGGCAAAGCGATACACGGCGAACACCGCGTAGCTGCGGCTGCGCACGAAGCGCAGCAAGACAGCGATCGCCAACCAACTCGACGCGGCCGCCGCCGCGATACCGACGAGCAGCGGCGCGCTCACGCCGCTCTCACGGATGGCGTCCGGCACTTTGAAGATGGCGGCCGCGAGAATGATCGGCAGCGACATCAGGAAGGAGAACACGGCCGCCGAACTCCGGTCGAAGCCGAGCGCGCGTCCGGCGGTGATGGTGCTCCCCGAGCGCGAGACCCCCGGCACCAACGCGAGACACTGGGCAAAGCCGACGAGCAGCGCATCGCGCCAAGTCATGTCGCTGCGCGACCGCGCGAGCGAGACTTTCGCGTCGACCAGCCAGAGCAAGGCGCCCATGACGATCAGCGCGATGGCGGTGATGATCGGCGCCCGGAAGGCGGTCTCGGCGAGATCCTCGAGCAGCAAGCCCGCGACGCCGGCCGGGACGGTCGCGATGCCGATGAAGAACGCCATGTGCGAGTCGTCGTCCACGAGGCGGCGCTGCGTGAGCAGCGTGACCGTGCCGCGGGCGACGCGCAGCCATTCGTCGCGGAAGTACCACACCAACGCGATGAGTGTACCGATGTGCAGCGAGACATCGAAGGCGAGCCCGGTCGGCGGCCAGCCCAGCACCCACGGGGTCAGCGACAGATGCGCGGAGCTCGAGACGGGCAGGAACTCCGTGAGTCCCTGCAGCGTGCCGAGGACCAGCGCCTGCCAGATGGTCGGTTCTTGCATCCGCGAAAGTTAGCGACCGCGCGCCGGAGCGCTCAGCGTGCCGCCAAGGCTTCGGCGTAGAGCTGCTCGTATCGCGCGACGATCTGGTCGGTGGAGAAGCGCTTGCGCGCGTCGGCCACGGCGGCAGCGGACGCGGCCGCCCAGCGCGCAGGTTCGAGCAGCTCGACGGCGGCAGCGGCCATGCCGTCGATGTCGCCGAGCGGACGCAGCGCGCCCGTGATGCCGTCCTTCACGACCTCTGGCACGCCACCGACCGCCGAGGCCACGACGGGGACGCCGGAGGCCAGCGCCTCAAGTGCGCTCAGGCCGAAGGACTCCGTCTGTGACGGGAACAGGTAGAGATCGGCCGCCGCGAGCAGCGGTGCGACATCGTCGATACGTCCGAGGAAGCGGACGTCGGCGGAGACGCCGAGCGACCGCGCCTCATCCTCTGCCGCGCCACGGTCGGGGCCGTCGCCGACCATCACCAGCGTGCAGGCGCGCTGCGCGCGCACCCTGGCGAAGATGCGCACGACGTCACGCACACGCTTCACGGGGCGGAAGTTGGAGATGTGCATCAGCACCGGATGGCCGTGTCCGAGCTCTTGGCGCAGCGCCTCCCCGTGCTTCGTGCGGTCGAATTCCGCGGGGTCGACGAAATTCGGGATCACGTCGACGCGGCAGTTCTCGCAGCCGAAGGCCTTGATGGTCTCATCCTTGAGCCACTGCGACACGCTGGTGATGCGGTCAGAGCGCTCGATGCTGAAGCGCGTGATGGCTT
>PNKF01000218.1 GCA_013822285.1 Gemmatimonas sp. | reverse complement strand
CCGGCAAGGACGTCATCGAGAAGCCGCTCACGCACCAGACCATCGCCCACGTCATCGGCGCCAGCCGCGAGACGGTGAGCCGCGCCATGCGCGACTTCGTCGAAAGCGGCTGGATCACCACCGAGGGCCGTCGCATCCGCATCAAGGACCGGGCCGCGCTGGACAAGCGCTCCCAGCAGCGCCTGTGATGTCAGGCCTGACCCTGGCGCCTGCGTCCTGTGATGTTCGTCACGGTGGCCCCGTGATGCCCTTCCTTCACGCGCCGGCCGGTTTTCCCCCACATTTCGGGGTGTCTGAAGTGTGCGGCGAAACGTCGGGGGCGCGATGAGCTTGCGGGTCCGATTCTGGGGCACCCGCGGGTCCATTCCGACCCCGGGGGCGCAGACGGTGCGGTATGGGGGCAACACCCCCTGCACGGAGATTCGAACCGACGACGGATGGCTGATCATCCTCGACGCCGGGACGGGCATCCGCGAACTGGGGCGGGATCTGTTGGGACGGTCGAACGGCGCGCCCATCGTGGGGGATCTCTTCCTCACCCATGCGCACTGGGACCACATCCAGGGGATTCCGTTCTTCGCCCCGATCTTCGGCCGCGGGAATCATTTCACGATCTGGGGCTCCGAATCTTTGGAGCGCAGTTTCGCGAAGGTGTTGCGGGACCAGATGTCGCCCGTCGTGTTTCCAGTGAGCTTCGAGGAGCTCGACGCGACGATCGACTTCAAGGGCCTGCCGGAAGGCACCCCGACCAGCGGGCGCGGGTATGAAGTAACGGCCTTTGCCGTGCAGCACCCAGGCGGAGCGCTGGGCTACCGGTTCACGGCGGCCGGCGGACGTGGCGGGGCCTTGGTGTACGTGTCGGACAGCGAGCTCTCGCCGCACCCGCGGTACGACTCGCCGCCCGACTGGCGGCAGCGGATGGTGGAGTTTGCGCGTGGAGCGGCCGTACTGATCCACGACACGACCTACACCACCGAGGAATACGACCACCATCGGGGCTGGGGGCACTCGACCTACGCCGAGGCGGTGGAGTTGGCGATCGAGGCGAACGTGGAGAAGCTGGTGCTGTTCCACCACGAGCCGCGTCGCACTGATGAGCAGTTGGACCAGCAGGTGGCGGCGTGCCGCCAGATGGTGCAGGACCGCGGGGCCAAGGTGCAGGTGATGGCCGCCGCGGAAGGTTTGACCCTGTCTCTCTAACCTCCCCGGAGGCTGTGATGTTGAAGCAACTCGTTCGTGCCACCGCGACCCTCGCGCTCGTCGCGATGCCGCTCGCTGCCCAGGAGGACACGCGCCCGACCGTGGCGGTGCTCCCCTTCGTCAACAGCGCGATTGGTGCCGCGAACGCAGAACTCGCGCCGCTCTCCAAGGGCATCGCGGACCTCCTGATCATCGAACTCGCGCAGAACACCGGCATCCGCGTGGTCGAGCGTGAGAACATCGAGGCGATCCTCCGCGAGCAGAACCTCGCGCGCGATGGCCGCGTCGACGACGCCACGGCGGCCCGCATCGGCCGCATCCTCGGCGCCAAGCACATGATCACCGGCTCCTTCGTCACCGATCGCTCGGGCATCATGGTGCTCACGCTCAAGACGATCGATGTCGAGACCTCGCGCATCTCGTGGACGCACATGGACCGCGACCGCACGGACAACTTCCTCTCGCTGGTGAGCAAGGTGGGCCAGGCGGCCAACGCCGGCCTCAAGCTGCCGGCCCTGACCCCGCAGGCGCGCCAGACCAGCGAGGCGCGCACGCAGGGCCAGGCGCGCACGCCGTTCCGCGCCGTGTTGATGTATTCGCGCGCGCTCAACGCGCAGGACGAGGGCAACCGCCAGGAAGCGCTGACCCTGTTCAACCAGGTCGTCAACGAGTTCCCGGAGTTCGAGGATGCGAAGAAGGCGCGCGAGCGCCTGCAGGGTTCGGGTTCGTAAGGCATCGCCTGCGACGACGAGGCGCCGCGACTGGCGCCATGTGATGGTCCTGCCGCAACTTTGAAGCGTCGGCACTCTCTGCAGAGTGCCGACGCTTCGCTTTTCCCCTCGCCACACGCCGTGCAACCACTCGTCTTCGCCCCCGAAGGTCGCGCGCTCCCCGCCCTGCCCCAACTTGGCAGCGACGCCGCGCTCGAACTGCGCCGCGTGCGCGTCCTGCCACACGCCAGCGAGCTCCCCGACGACCGGCCCGTGGTGATCGTCGTCGATGCCGCGCTGGCCCATGGGTCCGCGGGGCACCTCGCCCCGCTGGCCGAACACGCCGCGCTGTTGGGTGTCGGCGAGGCCGGCGAGGCGGGCCCGACCGGCGCACTGGCCGATGCCGCGCTCACGGGTTGGTTGGCCAGCGACGCGCACCCTGCCCTCGGTCGCACGCTGCTGCAAGGCGCGCTGCGTCATGGCGCCAGCCTCGTGGCCGCCTCGCGGGCGCGACGCCTGCAGCAATCCTCGGCATCCGACCTGCGCGAGCTCTCGCGCGTCGGGGCGGCGCTGGCCACCGAGCGCGACTTGGATCGCCTGCTGGAAATGATCCTCACGCAGGCGCGGCGGCTCTCCGGCGCCGACGCCGGCTCGCTGTATCTCGTCGAGCTCGACGAGCAGGACAACCCGACGTCGCTGCGCTTCAAGCTCTCGCAGAACACCACGCTGCCCGAGCTGCCCTTCAGCGAGTTCACGATCCCCATCGATCACACCTCGCTATCGGGCTACGTCGCCGCGACGGGCGAACGCCTGATGATCGGCGACGTGTACCTGCTGCCCGAGCACGTGACGTATCGCCAGAATCGCAGCTTCGACGAGAAGTTCGGGTATCGCACCAAGTCGATGCTGGTGCTGCCGATGTTCACGCTCAAGGACGACGTGATCGGCGTGCTGCAGCTGATCAATCGGAAGCGGGACTTCGACGTGCGCCTCAGCTCCGCCGAAGCGGTCGCGCAGCAGGTGATTCCCTTCGACGAGTACGGCGCCGAGATGGTGGCGGCGTTGGCGGCGCAGGCGGCGGTGGCCATCGAGAACTCGCGGCTCTACGAAGACATCGAGCGTTTGTTCGAAGGCTTCGTCACGGCGGCCGTCACCGCGATCGAATCACGAGACCCGACCACGTCGGGTCATTCGTTCCGCGTCGCGACGCTGACGACGGGGTTGGCCGAGAGCGTGGATCGCGCGGGCGAGGGGCCGTATCGCGGCCTGCAGTTCAGCAAGGATCAACTACGCGAACTGCGCTACGCGGGCCTGCTGCACGACTTCGGCAAGGTCGGCGTGCGCGAACAGGTGCTGGTGAAGCAGAAGAAGCTCTACGGGCCCGATCTCGCCCTGCTACGCGGTCGCTTCCAGTTCCTCATGCAGCAGGCGGACCTCGAGTACGAGCGCGAGCGTGCGGAGTTCCTAGCCGAGCATGGGCAGCGCGATTACGCCGAGGCGGCGGCGCGCTTGGATGACTTCCGCCGCGAGCGACGCGACCAGCTCGTGCGCTGGCTCGACGCCATCACGCGCGCCAACGAGCCGACGATCCTGCCCGAGGGCACCTTTCACGAGCTCGAGGAGATCCACCGCCAGACCTACGTGGATTTCGACGGCATCGTGCGGCCGCTGCTCAGCGATGACGAGCTGCGCTTCTTGATGATCAACAAGGGCAAT
>PNKF01000217.1 GCA_013822285.1 Gemmatimonas sp. | reverse complement strand
TGTGATGGGCCCGAAGGGCGCGGTGGAGATCCTGTTCAAGAAGGAGATCGCCGAGTCCAAGGACCCGCAGGCGGCGATGGACGCGCGCGTGGCGGAGTACACGGAGAAGTTCGCGAATCCGTACGTGGCGGCCGCGCGCGGGTACGTGGACGACATCATCGATCCGCGGGACACGCGCCCGCGCCTGATCGACGCGCTCGACATGCTGCAAGGCAAGCGCCAGTCGATGCCACGCAAGAAGCACGGGAACATCCCGCTGTGAGCGCGGCGAAGATGAAGACCGCGGCGGCGAAGGCCGCGACGCGCGAGCTGCGCAAGGTCCTGATTGCGAACCGCGGCGAGATCGCGCTGCGCATCATTCGCGCCTGCCGCGAGCTTGGCATCCAGAGCGTGGCCGTTTACTCCGATGCCGATACGGGCGCGCCTCACGTGAGAGCGGCCGACGAGGCCGTACACATCGGCCCCGCGCCGGCGAGCGAGAGCTATCTGCGCGGCGACCATCTGATCGAGGTGGCGAAGCGCGTCGGCGCGGATGCGATTCACCCGGGCTATGGCTTCCTCTCGGAGCGCGAGTGGTTCGCGAAGGCCGTCGAAGATGCGGGATTGATCTGGATCGGCCCGCCGGCCAGCGCCATCGCGGCGATGGGCTCGAAGACTGCGGCGCGTACGCTCGCGATCGCTGCCGGTACGCCGGTGGTGCCGGGCACGACGACCGCGCTCAAGGACGCGGCCGAGGCGAAGAAGCTCGCAGCGGAATTCGGGCTCCCCGTGTTGCTCAAGGCCGCGGCCGGTGGCGGCGGCAAGGGCATGCGCGTCGTCCGTGATCTCAATGAAATCGAGGGCGCGCTCGGCTCCGCGCAGCGCGAAGCCAAGAACGCCTTCGGCGACGACGCCGTGTACATCGAGAAGTACATCGAAGGTCCGCGGCACGTCGAGATCCAGGTGCTCGCCGACCAGCACGGCAACTGCATCTCGCTCGGCGAGCGCGAGTGCAGCATCCAGCGCCGGCACCAGAAGATGATCGAGGAAGCGCCGTCCGTGGCCGTGAGCCCGGAGCTGCGCGCCAAGATGGGCGCGGCGGCGGTGGCGGCCGCGAAGGCCGCTGGCTACGTGAACGCCGGCACCTGCGAGTTCCTGCTCGACAAGCACGGGAACTTCTACTTCCTCGAGATGAACACGCGCATCCAGGTCGAGCATCCCGTCACGGAACTGGTGATGGGCATCGACTTGGTGCAGTGGCAGCTGCGCATCGCGCGTGGCGAGACGCTGCCGTTCCTCGAGACGCCGGAGCCCAACGGCTGGGCGATCGAGTGCCGCATCACGTCGGAGGATCCGGCCAACGGATTCTTGCCGAGTACGGGGCGCATCACGCACCTGCAGTTGCCGGCGGGGCCGGGCGTGCGCTGGGATGGTGGCATCACCACAGGCTCCGTGGTGGGGCTCAACTACGACCCGATGCTCGCCAAGCTCATCGTGCACGCGCCGACGCGCGAGTTGGCGATCGCCCGCATGGAGCGCGCGCTGCGCGAGCTGGTCATCCACGGCGTGGAGACCTCGCGCGAGTTCCATCTGCGCATGATGTCGGACGAGGACTATCGCACGAGCAATGTGACCATCCAGTGGCTCGAGGCGAAGTTGCCGGAGATTCTTGCGCGGAAGCCGTCGGCGGAGACGCTGCGTGCCGCGGTGATCGCCGGCGCGCTGTTCGCGCAACAAGATCGGGGTGGCCGCCCAGGGACGGGCGTGGCGGCCGCCGCCGCGAATGCCGCGGCGAATGCGGCCGGGGGCTTGATCGATACCTCGCGGGCGAGCTGGGCCGAGCAGGCTCGCCGCGAAGCGCTGCGCGGCGCGTGACAGCGTCGACTCTCGCCACGCTCGACATCGCGAGCATCTCGGCGGGCGGCGACGGCGTCGCCCGCCACGAGGGGCTCGTCGTGTTCACGCCTCGGACGGCGCCGGGTGATCGTGTGGTCGCCGACGTCAGCGTGCAGGGGCGCGTGGGACGCGGCAGGCTGGTGCGCGTCGAGCGCGAAGGGTCCGTGCGCGTGCAGGCGCCGTGCGCGCACTACGAGGCACCGGATCGCTGTGGCGGTTGCCAATGGCAGCACGTCGATGTCGCCGCGCAGCGTGATGCCAAGCGCACGATGCTGCGCGATGCCTTCCAGCGCATCGCGCAGCGCGAGATTCCGCTGCCGACCATCCACGCCGGCGAGCCTTGGCGGTATCGCCGCTCGCTGACACTGGCGATGCGCAAGCGCGCGAGCGGCGAGTGGTATGCGGGACTGCGCGCCTTCGATGACCCCGAAGCGGTCTTCGAGCTCGACGACTGCCTGATCACGGCGGAGCCTGTGCTCGCCGCGTGGGAGGAGGTCATGGCCGCCGCTGAGCATCTCCCGGACGAGCCCCGTCTGCGCGGCACGGTGCGCGTGATCCACGAGCGTCCGCACTTCGTGCTCGAAGGCGGCAAGGAGTGGTCCGCGCTTTCGGCCTTCCTCGATGCAGTGCCGAGTCTCGCGGCGGTCTGGTGGCAGGCGGAAGGCAAACGTCGGCGCTTGGTGGCGGATCGCCGGCCGGCGAATGAGCCGGGTGCCAGCTTCGCGCAGGTGAATCCAGAGATGGCCGAGCAGCTGCATGCGGCCGTGGTGCAGCGTGTGATGGCGCACGCGCCGCAGCGCGTGGTCGATGCGTTCAGCGGAGCGGGGGACACCGCCGCGGCGCTAGCGGCGAATGGCGTGCGCGTGGTTGCCATCGAAGCGGACGAGGACGCGAGCGCCTACGCTGCGTCGCGCTTCGCGGCGCTCAGCGGCGCTGCGTCGGCGGCTGCCTCACACGGATCGCGTGCCATCGCCGCGCGCGTCGAAGACGTGTTGAGCGCGCATCTCCCCGCCGACGTCGTGATCCTGAACCCGCCGCGCAGCGGCGTCGATGCCAAGGTCACGGCCGCGCTGCTCAAGTCGCCGCCGAAGGCCATCGTGTACGTCAGCTGTGACCCCGCCACCTTGGCGCGCGATGTTTCTCGCCTGCCTGGCTGGACCGTGCATCACATTGAATGCTACGACCTCTTCCCGCAGACCGCGCACGTCGAGACGCTGTGCGAGCTGCGCCCGGAGTCCCCATGAAGTACATCGTCGAGATTGCCGGCGAGCGGCACGAGCTCGATCTCACCGAGGGCCAGGCCAGCTACGCCGGCCAAACCGCGGCCGCAGCGCTGCTCGAGGTGCCGGGTTCGCCCGTGCACGTCGTGAACATCGGCGGCAAGCAGTACCAGGCGGTCGTGAAGCGCGAGGGGCCGAAGGGCCGCTATGTGCTGTGGATCGACGGCTGGCGCTTTGAGCTGGATGCGCTCGACGAGCGTGCCCGCGCCATTCGCGACCTGAGCGCGGCTGCGGCCGGGGCGCAGGGTCCGGCGCCGGTGGTCGCTCCGATGCCGGGGTTGATCGTGCGGGTGCACGTCCAGCCGGGCGACACGGTCGAGGCTGGGCAGCCCGTCGTGGTCATGGAAGCCATGAAGATGGAGAATGATCTGCGGGCCCAGGCGGCGGGGACGGTCAAGGCGGTGCACGCCCAGCCGGGGAAGGCGGTGGAGAAGGGGACGGTCCTCGTGGAGTTGACCTAAGTCTCTCTCCCGT
>PNKF01000216.1 GCA_013822285.1 Gemmatimonas sp. | reverse complement strand
CCAGGCCCCCGATACGAGAGGGTGGCTGACCCCGGTGCCCCCGGCGAAGAGGAGTTGACCGTCTCGCCGACGGTCGTTCTACTCGAAGCCCTCACTTGAGGAGGTAGATGTGACCGTCGGCTGTCTCGCGCTCAACGCATCCTTCGAACCGTTGACCATGGTGCCGCTCAAGCGCGCCCTGCGTCTGGTCATCGATGGCAAGGCGGAGATCGTCGAGTCCGACCGTGGGAAAGCCGTGCGCTCCGAGCGCATGGCCGTGCCGCGACCGGTGGTTATCCGTCTCCGCAAGTTCGTGCACGTGCCGCGGCGCTTCCGCCGCCAGGTGACGAACACCTTCCTCTTCGCCCGCGACGGCTATCGCTGCCAGTACTGCGGCCGCGCCGGCTACGAGCTGCGCCCGCGCGAGTCGCTGACGCGGGATCACGTGATTCCGATCTCGCGCGGCGGTCTCAACGTGTGGACGAACGTCGTCACCGCCTGCTCGCCCTGCAACACGCGCAAGGCGGATCACTTGCTCACCGAGATCGGCATGCACCTCGCGCATCCGCCGGTGGAGCCGCACTTCGTGCACCTCTCCTGGGCCGTGCGTCGCCTCACGCCGACGCAGGCGCGCTACATCAAGCTGTTCTACGGTGGCGACGTCGTCCGCCAGCTCGAGGCCATGGAGCGACGACACGGCGGTGCGCTGCCTCCCGAGGCACAGGCGCTCTGAATGACCACGGGGTCGGCGTGATGCCGACCCCGTGTCGCGTCGCCCCCTGCGCGCTCAGCGCGGCGGACGGAAGACGCTGGACCGCGTGCTGTACTCGCGGCGCTCGCCGCCGAGCAGCCGCGTCGTCAGGCTGCGGAGGCCGCGCGTGAGCGCCGTGCCGGGATTGCCTTGCCCGCGCACGGCCGGCGTCAGCTCCCCGCGCAGCCAGGCGTTCACCTCGTCGAGGTCGCTGACACTCAGCGTGCGCACTTCCAGCGACGCCTGGTAGTAGTAGCGACGATTCCGCGCCGGTGAGACGATCGGCACACGCAGCGGGCGCTCGACGGCCGCCTCGGCGTCGTCAACGCGCTGGAACGAGCCCAGCGACAGCACGCGGTCACCCACGCGCTGGCTCACCTCGTAGCGCTGATCCGTCCCGCGCCAACGCACCAGCACTTCCCACTCCACCGCGCGATGCAACTCGTCGGTGAATCGCTCGTCGGACCACAGTTCTACGCGATACCGTAGCCGCGCCGGGAATCCTGCCTCCAGCAGCTCGCGCATGCGGGCATCGGTCAGCACGTTCCGAGCATGTACCAGCGGCCCGTCCTGCGTCACGCGCGCGGCAGGCGGCAGCTGCACCACCAGCCCCGGGCGCTGCGCCGCCAACGGCGTCGCCGACAGCGACCCGAGGGCCGCCGCCAGCGTCACCGCGAGGAAGGCGCGCCGACGCATCATGCTAGAAGCGACGCCCCAGGCGAATGAGGAAGTTCACTTTCTCCTCGGGCGTCGAGACGGCCTTGGCGAGGTAGACGCCGAGGCCACCGAAGTCGAGCCCGAGGCCCAGCGACGTGCGGAAGCTGCTCAGTGGCGGAATGCCCTTGTCGAAGCGCGCCTCGGGCGGACCGTCACTCACGGTCCAGCCACGACCGGCATCGGCGAACAGCACCCACTGGCCATGCCCGTTGAAGCCCGGCCGCCACCAATCGTCGTTCCAATCCGTGCGCACCCAGTTCACGCGGAAGTCCTGACGCAGCTCCACCTGCGCCAGCGCGATGCGATCGCAGAGCGTCGCGCGGCCCTGCATCGTCGCGATGCCGCCACAGGTGAACACGTCCGCATCATACGGTGCCCGGCGGAAGTCATAGCCTTCGATCGACCCGGGGCCGCCGACCGAGAACTTCCGCTGCAGCGGCAACTCATTGCCGCCGAGCTGGCCCGCCGCGACCACGCGCAGGTTCAGCTGCGTGCCCGGCGAGAGATTTGTGTACCGGCGCGCATCGATGAATCCGCGCGTGTACTCCACCGTGGCCGCCGGGCCGTAGCCGAAGATCGGCTGCAGCGTGCGGTTCAGCGTGCCACGGCCGCGCTCGATATCGGCGGCGACGTACCAGCCGCCGAGCCAAGGCGCACGCAGGCGCTCGCGCGTGTCGATGTCCAAGCGCACGCTCATCAGGTCCATGGTGCCGATGTCGACGTCAGGATTCGCACGCCACGGCGTCCGGTCGTTGAACAGCGACATGGCGTTGCGCACGTTCACCGAGCGCCAGCGCTCGCTGCCGAACGCGAAGTTGAGTGCGACTTCCTCGCCGATGCGGCCGCCAATGCTGCCTTCCGCGCCATGCCGCCCATAGTGGTCGCGCAGGTCGCGGCGCATCACGAACGCCAGCAGGCCCGCTTCGGCGTTGCGCAGCTGCCAATCTTCGATGGGATCGATGACGTCAAAGAGCCGCCCGCCGAGCACGAGCCCATAGGCATTGCCCAACCGGATCTCGGCCCTGGCATCGTGGCCGATCGTCCCCCGGTCCCAGCGGATCGGTTCGACGAGTCGAGCCACGCCCAGCGCCTCCACATCCACGCGGCCCCAGTCCGTCGTGCGACGGAATCGCGGCCCGATGGTCACCGGCAATCCCTCGACCCGGTTGTAGGTGCGTGCGGCGACGAAGAACAACTCGGTGTACGAGCCACGTCGCACATCACCCTCGCCGATCCGCGGCCGCCAGTCGCCCGGCGTGAAGCCTTCCGGCTCGATGCGCTCGCCATCCATCGTGTAGCGCAGCAACTCCGCCTGCGCGCGTGTCTCGCCGTCCACCGTCACGCCGTCGGCGCGTTGCACGCTGCCGCCCACGACAATCACGTCGCCCGTGATGCGCGCGCCGCTCACGAGTCGCACGTCTGCGTTGATCGCCACCAAGCTGCCGCGCAGCGTGCCGGCGATCGTGACGGGGCCGTTCAAGACGGCAATCGTGCCGCTGGCTTCGGCCCCCGCCGGAATGTCGTACGCGCCGATCACGCGCGTCGTCCGCTCGTCATTCCATTCGTTGACCGCTTGGGCGGCCACGCTGCGCTGCGCCGCCGCCGGCACCGCGCCGAGTACCAACGCCACGAGAATCGCCACTGCCTGCCGCATCATTTGCTCCACGAAGGTCATGGCGTCACTCTACCCCAGAAATGCCGAGTCGTCGCATTCGGCGGTACAGGTTGGGGCGGTCGGTCTGCAGACGGCGCGCGGCTTCCGCGACCACGCCATTGGCCGCCTGCAGCGCCCGCTGGATCAACAGGCGCTCGTAGTCGTCGAGTTGATCGCTGAGTCCCATCTCGAGCCGGTCAGCCGCCGGCAGCTTCGCCGGCGCTGCGGTCGCGATATCAAGCTCCGGCAGCACCTCCAGCACATGCTCTTCCGTGATCTCCTGGCCTGCATGCAGGATCGCCAGGCGCTCGACGATGTTCGCCAACTCACGGACATTCCCGGGCCAGCGATACCGCGTCATCGCCGACACCGCCGCATCGCTCCAGCTCGGCGCGGGCTGGCCGCTGCGCCGCCGGTGCAAGGTCGCGAAATGCAGCACGAGGTCCGGAATGTCGCCCGGATGCTCGCGCAGCGGCGGTACTGACATCGGAATCACGTTGAGCCGGAAATACAGGTCTTCGCGGAAGCGGCCTT
>PNKF01000215.1 GCA_013822285.1 Gemmatimonas sp. | reverse complement strand
CGACAATCCTCACCGCTGTGCCGGTGACGCTTGGCGTGTTGCACCAGTTCGTCGGCACGCTGGCGCTGACGCTGGGGGTGCTGGCCGTGCACGCGGTGTGGGTGCCGCTACGGCAAGAGTCGGCCGCAGCGGCCAGTTGACGCGCTAGGGTTCCGCTCCCTCAGCGCCGCGAGATTTCCACGAGCCAGACGCTCGGGCCGCGCTCGACGTACTCCCAGCGAAACGCACCCGTGCGTTGTGTCTGGAACTGATAGTGCAGCGGCACTGGGTCGTGATCGTTCACCAGGGTGAACTGCTCACCAGGCGCGAGTGCGTCGAAGGTGCGGAAGATGGTTGCGTGCTTCTCACGCGGTGGGATCGTGCGGACGTCCAGCAGGGTCGGCGT
Source organism: Gemmatimonas sp. (assembly GCA_013822285.1). Taxonomy (GTDB): domain Bacteria; phylum Gemmatimonadota; class Gemmatimonadetes; order Gemmatimonadales; family Gemmatimonadaceae; genus Pseudogemmatithrix. The sequence continues at coordinate 3,272 of PNKF01000215.1, read as the reverse complement.
CGCCATCGGCGCTCGCTCCGGGGGGTAGGGTGTGAACCGTCGCGTCGCGACGGAGGGCTTCAACTGCGGACTTCCAGCTGGTAGCTGCAGGACTCCGCGCCGTCGGGGATGAAGCTGACGCGCTTGGGATCTTCGCCGAGCAGGTCGCGCAGCAGTGAGATCTCGGCGCGGCAGGGGACGTGCGTTGCGGCGACCATATCGCGTACGGGGCAGTGGCAGAGCCGCAGGCGCGGCGCGCCGTCGACGACGTCGAGCTCAGGCATATAGCCCAGCTCGGTGAAGATCTGCAGCACCTCGCGTAGGCGCTCGTCGCCCTCGAGCCCTTCCACACGCGCCATCGCAGCACGGCGACGCTCGGCCAACTGCCGATCGTAGAACTTGCGCAGTAGCGGCGTGTGGCCGGCCTCGACAAGAAACGCCGACAGCCCGCGCAGTAGCTCGCCTTCGTCGCGCGGGAACAGCGCCTCGGCGCTTTCTGTGAGCGCGTAGAGAATGCTCGGCCGTCCGGGCCCGCCCTTCGCGCTGCCGACGCGCCCGACGAGACGGCGCGCCTCGAGCGTCTGCAGATGCTCGCGCAACGTCTCGACGTTGAGCGCGAGATCGCGGGCCAATTCGGGGACCGTGCTGCGGCCGCGACGCTTGAGGGCATCAAGGACGCCGCGATGGCTTGGCGTGAGTGGAGTCGGTTCGTGCACGAGCGCGGGAAGCGGGGTCGGGTGAGGCGCGCGATCGGGGGTTAGCGACGGTCGTGCCATGAGAATGGCTTGCGCCGAGGCATTAGTCAAGGTATTTTCCTTGAAATCTTCCGAGGGCTCCATGACCAACCTGACGACACCCGACCTGCAGCTTCGCACCGTGGATGACCTGATGGCCCAGCATCCGGCGACGATGGCTGTGTTCAACAGCTTTGGCGTAGACAGTTGCTGCGGCGCGCACCGCACGGTGCGCGAGGCCGCCGTCGAGGATCGCGTGGACGAGGCGTCCCTGCTCGACGCACTGGCGCGTGCCATTGCGGAGCGCCCATGAACGTCCTCGACCTGCACGCCGCCGCGCTCTCGGCTGTCGCGTCCAATCCCAGCCGTCCGGCCACGGCGGTGGTGCATGATGCGCCGGGCCTACGCTTGGTGGTGTTCCGCATCGAGCCTGGGCAGCAGGTGGCGCCGCATACTTCCGAGGCGACGGTGCTGCTGACGGTGATCAGCGGACGAGGGACGATCTCCGGTCCCGACGGCGAGACGACGGCGGAACCGGGCAGCGCGGTGGCCTACGCACCTGGCGAGCTGCACGGCATGCGTGCCGACGCCGAGCGGTTCTGCGTACTCGCATCGATCGTTCGCAAGCACTGAGCAGGGGGTGAGCGCCGCGCGAGGCGGCGCTCAGCGAGGCGGCGCTCAGCGAGGCGGCGCTCAGCGAGGCGGCGCTCAGCGAGGCGGCGTGGGCTGAGTCTCCGCGCGGGCGAGTGCGATCACTTCGCGGATGCGCTGCGGAGCCCCTTCGACGCGCCAAGCTTCGCGCCCCTGCGGGTCCACCAGCACGATGGTGCTGCCGTGAGCGATCATGCCGGTGTTCTCGTCGCGTACACGGGCAATCCGCCAGCGATCGAGCGTGGCGTTGACGATCTCGACCGACCCCGAGAGCACGCGGTCCTCGCCGTGCAGTTCCCAGGCGTTGGCGATGAAGTCGAGCCGATCGGGCGTGTCGCGCCAAGGGTCCAGCGTGACGACGAAGATCGGGATGTCTGCCGCGCCTTCGTCGGCGCGTGCGCGGCGCGCGTGCTCGACGATCACCGGGCAGATGTCTTCGCAGTGGCCGAAGGCGAAGGTGACCATCACCCAGCGGCCGGAGAACTGTGCGAGCGAGACCGCCTGTCCGGACTGATCGATGAGCGAGAGCGCCGGGGCCAAAGCCGCGCCACGCTCGGGCAACGCGGCGTTGAGTGCGAAAGGCTCGGCACCTGCGCCGGATGCCGCCGCGACGCGACGGACCGATGCGAAGAGCCCAGACACCACCAGGATGGCCACCACGGCCATCGTGAAGCCGCCGGCCGTGTGCGCACGGATGCGCCGCAGGTCGGCGCGGAGCTCTTGGCCCCAGACGACGACGAGGAATCCGATGAGCCCAATAGGCTCGCCGATCAAGAGCAACCAACCACCAGCGTGCGGCAACCCGCTGTGCGTGGAGCCGAAGCAGATTTCGCGCGTGCGCAGCAACCACTCCGGCGCGGTAGGCTCGAGCGGCCACAAGGCCAGAGCCCACCACGCCGCGCTGATGGCGAGGATGGCCGCGAGGGCCACGGCCGCCAAGGGCGGCCGTGGCATCGCGGCGGAGGTCAACCGACCCTCCAGAGGAACGAGAGCAGCTTCCAGTTGGTGAAGTAGTACGTCACGAAGGCGACGAAGAACACGGCGACGAGGATGATGGTCCCCGGCGTCGGGCCCATCCAGCCGCGGGCGGGCGCGTGGAACTCTTCGTTCTTGCGGTCCGCGTCGGCGGCGTGCACCGGCGGATGCGTGAGTCCCTGCGGCACGCCGACCATCGCCGTGCCGCGCGTGATCGACTCGATCTTCTCGCCGAAGAACACCGACTTCACGGCGATGGCGATGAAGATCAGCGCACCCGTGACGGCGAGGATGCCGCCGATGCCCATGATGGCGAGCATCAGGTCAACGGCCGGCGTGAACTCCACGGCATACGGAGCGTTCGCGAACGAGATGTCCCAATGCCGCCGCGGCACGCCGAAGCTGCCGGCGAAGGTCATCCCCATGGCCAGCAGTAGCACGCCGAGCGAGAAGAGGTATGGCTGAATCTTGGCCAAGCCCCAGAAGGCGACGCGGCGACGGAACACCAGCGGCAGCAGGTAGTAGGTGACGCCCATGAAGGCCATCGCCGTCCCGCTCACGACCGTGGAGTGGAAGTGTCCGGGCACGCGCAGCGTGTTGTGCACGACGATGTTGATCTGCTCGGTGCCGATGGTCACGCCGGTGATGCCGCCGACGAAGCCGAAGATGATCACCGAGAGCACCAGCGAGCTGAACCCCGGGTCGCCCCACGGCGCGCGACGGAGCCAGCCGAAGAGGCCATCGGTGTACCCGCGGAGCCGCATGCCCAGCTCCATGCCCGCCGGGATCGTGAAGCCGTGGATCATCGAGGCCAGCACCGCCATGTACATGAAGTACGAGGTATTGGTGATCTTCCACGCCGGGCCGAACCCCGGGTCCACGAGCAGGTGGTGGGCCGAGGCCATCGAGATGAACAGGATGTACAGCACGAAC
>PNKF01000214.1 GCA_013822285.1 Gemmatimonas sp. | reverse complement strand
TGAACCCGATCATCGTCGGCGGCACGCGGCGTCTCGAGAACTTCATCCATCGCCGGCCGCGCTTGCGGGATCTGCTCGAGCGCATCGCCGACGCCGATCCGCTGCGCGCGTTACCGACGGAAGACCAGGCCCCGCTGCGCGACCACGTCGTGCTCGTCGGCCACGGCCGCGTGGGCTCGGTGGTCGCCTATGCCCTGAGCCAGGCCGAGATCCCGTATGTCGTGATCGAGCAAGACCGCGCGCTCGTCGAACGACTGCGCGACGAAGGCGTGCACGCCATCTTCGGCGATGCCACGCGCGCGCTCGTGCGCGAGCAGGCACACTGCGCCACCGCGCGGCTGCTGATCGTGACCACGCCGGACCCCTTCCAGGCGCGGCACATCGTGAAGAAGGCGCGCGAGCTCCGCGCCAACCTGCCGACGATCGTGCGCACGCATTCGGAGCAGGAGCGGCGCTTCCTGAAGGCACAGGATGTGGGGCGCGTGGTGATGGGCGAGCAAGAGATGGCGTATGGCATCGCGCACTACGCGCTCATGGCCATGGGTCGCAGCGACGACGAGGCCGACGATCGCATCGCCGAGCTTCGGGCGTTGGAGTGAATCGCGCTTCGGCGTGACGCTCGCTTTGGCATCTCGGCATCTCGGCGTCTTGGTGTCTTGGTGCGCCGGTCGGGGACGGGAGTCGCCCTACGGGACCTGACCTCTTCGCGCACGGTCCCTACGGGCGACTCCCGCTCCCGCCCTGTCTTGCGTCGCGACGGCACGGGCCTGGGACACGAACGCGTCGCGACGATCCGCGCTCAGAGCGCCACACGCCGCGCGCTCTCACGTGCGCGCTCTCGTGTGCGAACTCTCGTGTGCGAGCGCGTGTGCCCGTGCTCGCTCTGTGCTGAGCCGAGCCTCGCGCGGCCCACGTTCGGGTGCGCGGGCGGGCGACGGGGCCCGTCAAATCCGTGCTACCGAGCGAATGTGAGGAGGGCGGAGGCGGGGCCTGCCCGAAGGGACCGTGCGCGAAGCGGTCAGGTCCCGCAGGGCAGACCCCGCCTCCGACCGCGCGCGAATAAACTATGCTCCCTCAGCACCGTCAGACGCACCCGGCCAAGCCGAACGCTTCCGCCGCGCGGTGCCGCGCGACAGCAGTGTATCGAGGTCGTGCCAGGTGTGCACGCCGCGATGCGACGCGTCGCGCAGGAGCCCGCGCAGCACCTGCGCCGTCGCCACCGCGTCCCGCTCGCACGGTGCCGATCGCTGATCGACACGCCGTAGTGCGCGCTCACCGCATCGAGATTCCGTCGCGGCAAGTGGCTCAACAGCTTTCGCGCCAGCCGCACGGTGCACAGCTGCCCCGTGACCAGCGTGCCCAGCGGCGTCGGCGCCACGCGCGAGAACTCCGCGTCCAGGAAGCCGAAATCGAAGCTCGCGTTGTGCGCCACGAACACGCGGCCCACGAGATGCGCCGCGAACTCGCCGGCGATGTCCTCGAAGCGCGGCGCCTCGCGCACCATCGCGTCGGAGATTCCCGTCAGCCGCGTGATGTGCCACGGAATCGGCCGCCCAGGGTTGATCAGCGACTCGAAGGCGACCTCCACGCGATCGCCATCCACGTAGACCGCCGCCACTTCCGTCACGCGGTCGCTGCCCCAGGGCTGACCGCCCGTGGTCTCGACGTCGACGACGACGAATGGAAGCGTGTGTAGGTCCACGAGGGCAATGTAGCGAGCCCGAAGGCTAGCCGAAGGCGCCCGACAGCGCTCCGCCTGCGGCGGCTCCAGAATCTCGGCAATCCCGAATGCGGTCCAGCTATTGAACTCGCGGCCGTCCAAGCACTACATTGTGAAAGATTTCACAAAGCCATGCACTCGCCTACCAAGCACATCGCCGAATCGACGGTCCGCCGTCTGTCGCTCTACCTGCGCTTCCTCGAAGAGTTCGAGGCCCGCGGGCAGACGACCGTCTCCTCCGGCGAACTCGCGCGCTCCGGCGGCACCACCTCGGCCCAAGTCCGAAAAGACCTCTCGTTCTTCGGATCCTTCGGCAAGCGCGGACTCGGCTACGGCGTGAAGGATCTCATCAGCTCCATCCGCGAGATCCTCGGCCTCGAGCAGCCCTGGCCCGTCATCATCATCGGCGCGGGCAAGATCGGCGCCGCCCTCGCGCAGTACCGCGGCTTCACCTCACGCGGCTTCCACGTCGTCGGCGTCTACGATGCCGATCCCTCCAAAGTCGGCATGCAGCTTGGCGCCCTCGCCGTGCGCAGCGACAAGGAAATCGAGCGCGACATCGCCGCCCACAAGCCGCGCATCGCCGTCCTCGCCGTCCCCGCCGATGCCGCGCAGCCCATGGTCGATCGCGTCGTCGCAGCTGGCATGCACGCGGTGCTCAGCTTCGCCCCCGCTCCGCTGCATGCGCCGCACGGGGTCACGATTCGCGCGGTGAATATGGCCACCGAACTCGAGATTCTGGCGTATTCGCTGACGCACGGGGTCTGAGAGCGCCCGCAGCTCCCGTCATCCCCTCAGGTCTGTCCCCGCAGCCTCGCCGCAACCTCTCTCAAGATGCGCACAAACGCGGCGACGCCGAGCGTCTCCGGTCGCACCGAGGGTTCCACCCCCGCGGAATCCAGAAGCTCATCAGCGGCAGCGGCATCGAGCGAGTAGATCGTCCGCAACACGCGGCGCATCTGCTTGCGGCGCAAGCCGAACGCGCCCTGCACCAGCAGCCGGAACGGTTCCTCTTCCTCCGGCGCCAGCAAGGCCTCGGCTCGCGGCACCACGCGGATCACCGCACTCTCGACCTTCGGCGGCGGCGAGAAACTCTTCGCGCCCACCAAGAACAGTCGTTCCGCATCCGCCAGCGCTTGCACGTTCACGCTGAGCGCGCCGTAGTCCTCGGTATCGGGCTTCGCGACGACGCGGTCCGCGACTTCCTTCTGCACGAGGTACACCGCGCGCGTCGGCCGCGGACGCTGCATCGCGTGAAAGAGAATCGGCGTCGTGATGTTGTAGGGCACATTCCCCGCCAGCAGGTACGGCCCACCGGCCAGCGTCCCGAGATCCTGCTCGAGCACATCGCCTTCGACGAGCGTGAAGCGCGGCTCGTCCTTCCAGCGCTCGCGGAGAATCGGCGCCAGCTCACGATCCAACTCGATCGCAATCACCCGCCCCGCCCGCTGCAGCAGCTGTTCCGTCAGCGCGCCGCGTCCGGGCCCGATCTCGATGACCGTGTCCTCACGCGTGCACTCCAACGTGTCGGCGATGCGGCCGAGCAGGCGCGGGTCCGTGAGGAAGTGCTGACCGAGGCGCTTCTTGGCGCGTGGGAGGCGATCAGACATCAGCGCAGGAGGTTACGCGCGCTCACGCGTGCCGCAGCACGACGACCGCCTGATCGTCATGCGGCTTCGCGCGGCCCATGTGCCCTTCCACCAGCGCGAACACGCCGTCCACCACGCGCGACGGCACTTCCTTGCGCCGGGCCCGCAGCACGTCGAGCACCGCGCGCTCACCCAGAGCCTCGCCGCGCGCATTCCGCGCATCCGTGATGCCATCGGTGAACAACGCGAGCACATCGTGCTCGGGATCCCAGGCCCGCTCAGCCACGTGCAGGTCTTCGGGCCCCAGCCCCAGTGGTGGATCCGTCGCATCGAGCCGCAGCGGCACGCCGTCTGCGCCCACCGTGAACGCATGCGGGT
>PNKF01000213.1 GCA_013822285.1 Gemmatimonas sp. | reverse complement strand
AGCCCGATGAGCTCCTTGAGGATGTCGTCCTTCGTGGTGCCGGCCAGTTCGAGCTGGATGGCGTCTTCAGAGAAGAATTCCCGGAGTTCCATCCTCCGAAGCTAACCAGCGCTGGGAGGGGCGTCAAATGGTTATATTGCAAGCGTTTGGCCCCCTTCCTAGCTTTCCCCTGATGCGCTTTCCGTACCCCACCGGCCCCTCGGCCGTCCCTGTGTTCCTCGCGCCCATGGCCGGCGTGTCGGAGTCGCCGTTCCGGCGCCTCTGCCGCGCTTGGGGCGCCGACGTGGTGGTCACGGAGTTCCTGTCGGCCGAAGGCATCCGCCGCGAGAACGAGGCGACGCTGAACAAGCTGCGCTTCACGCCGGATGAGCACCCGATCGGCGTGCAGATCTTCGGCGCCGAGCCCGATGCCATGCGCGAAGCGGCGACCGCCGTCACGGATGTCTTCCAGCCGGACTATATCGACATCAACTTCGGCTGCCCGGTGAAGAAGGTCGTGAAGCGCAACGGCGGCTCCGGCTGCCTGCGCGATCTCGACCTGGTGCAATCGGTGATCCGCGCGGTGATCAGCGGAACTCACCTGCCGGTGACCTGCAAGATTCGCAGCGGCTGGAGCGAGGAGATGCGCGATCCGGTGAAGATCGCGCTCAAGTGCCAGGAAGCCGGGGTGCGGGCGATCGCGCTGCACCCACGCACGCGCACGCAGATGTACACGGGCCACGCGCGTTGGGAAGAGATCGCGATGGTGAAGGAGGCGGTCGAGATTCCCGTGATCGGCAACGGCGACATCAAGACGGCCGAAGATGCGCTGCGCATGCATCGCGAGACGGGCTGCGATGCCGTGATGATCGCGCGCGGATCGTTTGGCCAGCCATGGATCTTCAAGCAGGCGCGTGCGCTGCTCGACGGGCTGCCGATGCCGGCGACGCCCGGCGTCGAGGAGCGCTTTGCGATCGCGCTCGACCACGCTCGCATGGTGCAGGCCTACGAGGCCGATCCGATCGGTGCGGCCATCGAGTTCCGCAAGCACTTGGGCTGGTATGTGAAGGGCCTGCCGAACTCTGCCGATCTGCGCAAGAAGCTGCATGCGGTGAATGACTTCGCGGAGGTCGAAGGCATCTTCGCCGAGTATCTCGCGAGCCCGTGGATGAATGAGGTGGAAGCCGCGTGAGACGCGATCGGGTGCAGCAGCTGTTGCAGGAGGTAGCGAACGGGCGGCTTCCAGTGGAGGCCGCCCTCGCGCAGTTGGATGACGCTCCGGTCGATGAGCTCGGCTTCGCGACCGTCGACACCCACCGCGCCCTGCGGCAAGGATTTCCCGAAGTCGTGTTCGGGCAAGGGAAGCTTCCCGCGCAGACGGTGGCGATCTGCGAGCGACTGGCGGCGCACGGTGATGGATTCCTGGTCACGCGCGCGGATGACGAGACGCGCAGCGCGCTCGCGGCGCGCTGGCCCGGAGTCGAAGCCAATGCGATGGCGCGCACGGCGCTGCTGCGGGCGTCGGTGACGACGCGGCGGGGCGCCAAGCCGGTGGCCGTCGTCACGGCGGGCACCAGCGATTTGCCCGTGGCGGAAGAAGCCGCGGTGACGCTCGATGCCTTCGGGCACGAGGTGCTGCGCGTGACGGACGTCGGTGTCGCGGGGATTCACCGCATCCTCGCCAAGCGCGACACGCTGCACGGCGCGGGTGTCGTGATCGTCGTCGCGGGCATGGACGGGGCGTTGCCGTCGGTCGTCGGCGGACTTGTGCGCGTGCCCGTCATCGCCGTGCCGACGAGCGTGGGCTACGGCGCCGCGTTCGCTGGCGTCGCGCCGCTGCTGACGATGCTCAATTCCTGCGCCGCGGGCGTGACGGTCTGCAACATCGATAATGGGTTCGGTGCTGCGGTGGCGGCGTCACGGATTCTCGCGGACTGATCCATGGCCTGGGTCCTCATCCTCGCCGTTGCGGTCGTGGGGGCATGGCTCTGGCTGCAGCGGCGTCCGCGCCTGCCGCGCATCACGGTCGCCGAGTATGGCGCCTTGCCTGAGGGCGGCGCGCGACCGATGGCGCGCACCAGCGGTGAGCGCAGTGCGGAGACGCAGACCTTGCTCGCGGCGTTTCGCTCAGACGAGATGCCGGTCTCCGAAGACGTGGAGCGCGACGATCGGGCCATGCTCGTGCGCATCCTGCAGTTGCTCGCCGAGTACGCCGAGGCGCACGAGGCGGTGCTGTGGGAGCCCGACGAGGGATCCGACGGCGTGTTGGTCGCCGCCGGGTGGTCACTGGGCGCGGAGCCGCCGGCGCTGGGCGAGCAGGATCGCCTCTTGGTCGAGCTCGCGGCCACGGAGCAGCGGCTGACGTTCAATCCCTCGGGTGCACACCTCCGGGTGATGGCGCTTGGCATTCCAGTGCACATGAGCCGCGGCGCCGTCTCGTTGCACTTCCGCGAGGCGCCGACGCTGGGGCATGATGCCATCGAGGTGCGGCTGCGGCGCATGGCGGTGGAAGTCGCGTCCCGCTACGAGCTGCTGCAGGCGCGGGCGAAGCTCTCGGCGCGGACCAAGCGCCTGCGGCACATGATCAAGACGGCGATCACGTTGCAGGGGAACCGTGACCCGATTGGCCAAGAGGAGATCGTCGTCCGCGACGCCTGCATCGTCACCTCCGCCGACTGGGGCGTGCTGGTCCGAGGGACACACGACGATGCGTCGTTGGCGCTCGTGCGCGCCAGCCCCGGCACGCCGGGGGCACTGGTGGCGGGTCTGACGGCGCGGCAGGGGACGCTCGTCGGCGATGTGTTCAGCGCGCGGAAGCAGCGGCTGGTGCCCGACACGCGGCCGCTGCTCGACGCCCGCGAGGCACTGTTCGACGCGACGCCGATTCCCGCTGGCACCCGCTCGGTGATTGCCGTGCCGGTCAAGCGCTCGGAGGACGAGCCGAGCATCGGCGTCTTGGTGCTTGGCCGCACGTCGGGCGAAGCGTTCAGCACCGCCGACTCGGGATCGGCGCAGGACCTCGCGACCATCGCGGCCGGCGCGCTGGACACGGCCTGGGCGTGGCAGGATGCCACCACGACGGCGAAGACCGACCAGCTCACCGGCCTGCCGAATCGCCGGGCCTTCGATGAAGAGTTCGCGCGCATGATCGCCGAGACGGATCGCTACGGCAATTCGTCGGCGCTGGTCATCGTGGACGTGGACTTCTTCAAGAAGGTGAACGACAGCTACGGCCATGATGCCGGCGACCAGGTGCTCAAGGCCGTGGGCGCGACGCTGCTCGCGATGAAGCGCACCACGGACAAAGTCGCGCGCTTGGGCGGCGAGGAGCTCGCCATCTTGCTACCGCAGACGGACCGTGAGGGGGCCATCGAGGCGGCGGAACGCTGCCGAAAGGCGATCGAGGCGCTTGCCGTGCGCACCGGCGTCGGGACGATTCGCGTGACGGCCAGCTTTGGCGTGGCGATGTACGCCGAACGCTCGCAGGCGGCAGGCTCGCTGTTCGACCGGGCCGACCAAGCCCTGTACGCGGCGAAGCACGGTGGCCGCAATCGGGTGGTCGTCGCGCCGGACTGAGCTGGGGGCGCGTGGGGACAAAAGTCAGGGCCCGGGTGTATATTCCATGAGCAATTCGGGGGCGACTGGTTTCGATTGTGTGGGTGGCTCCATGGTTGCGCGCCGAGGTCCTCGGGCTCCTCGTAAAACACTCGGGAAATT
>PNKF01000212.1 GCA_013822285.1 Gemmatimonas sp. | reverse complement strand
AACGCACGGCCAGCGTCGTCGCCGAGGTGGACGAGGTGAGCCTGTGAGCATCAGCCCCGACGTCCCGTCGCGGCGCAGGTACGTGAAGGTGCGCCCCGTGCGTCCGGACGACTTCCCGGGAATCATCGCGCTCTGCGAACGCACGTATCCGGGCGCGCCGCCATGGTCCGCGGCGCAGCTCGCTCGGCATCTGGAGATCTTCCCCGAGGGGCAGCTCGTTGCCGTCGACCGCGGGCACGAGGTCGTCGGATACGCCGCGAGCCTGATCGTCTTCTGGGACGATTACCGAATGGAGTCGCGGTGGAAGGAGTTCACCGACGGCGGGATGTTCACGAACCACGATCCGGGGCGCGGGCGCACGCTCTACGGCGCCGAGGTGATGGTGCATCCCGAGGTGCGCGGGAGCGGGGTGGGCGGTCGCCTGTACGAGGCGCGACGTGAGCTCGCGGAGCGCCTCGGGCTCCTGCGCATCCGCGCCGGCGCGCGGCTGCGGAACTACCACAAGTACGCCGCCCAGATGGGCGCCGAGGAGTACGTGCGCCGCGTCGTGCGTCGCTCGTTGCGCGATCCGACGCTTTCGTTCCAGATCAACCGCGGCTTCCACGTGCTCGCGGTGGTGCCGGGGTACCTGAAGTTCGACCCCGAGTCGCTGGGGTGGGCCGCCGTCATCGAGTGGCTCAACCCGGCGGTGGCGACCGCGGCGGACTACGCCGCGGTGCCGCCCTGGTAGCTCACCGGGGCGTCGTCTCCGGACGTGCCGGAACGGGACGACGTGCGGTCGCGACGCCACCGATCGGCGTCGGCGTCTGCCACCCCGCGGCGGCTGCGGCGGGACGCGGCGCCTTGCGGCGGCTCGCACGGGCGAGCACGACCGCGCCCAACCCGGCCGTCGCGGCCACCCAGGCAATCGCGAACGCGGCCGCGCGCGCGATGACCGCGGCGTTGCCCGACGCCTGCAAGCCGGCGGCGATGAACCACGGAGCGAAGAGCAGCACCGCGCCAGGCAGCAGGGCACGGAGCAGCGCCCCGCGATCGTTCTCTGCCGCGCTTCGGAACACCGCGCGACCGATCATCAGCGCCGTGGCCAGCCAGCCCAGCGTGATGAGGCCAACGAGGGCAACAGGCGCGGCGACGAGCACGAACGGAATGAGCAGGATGCCGACGAGCGTCACCGCCAAAGCCGTAATGGTCAGGAGCAGCAGTGGCAGGAAGCCCAGTTCCGCGGCGACGCCGATGGCGAAGGCCTTGGAGAAGTCGCGTTCCAGCGTGCGCACGGTGTCGTCGAGCTGACGCCCCGAAAGCACCAGCGCGAGCAGGCCGACCACGAGGAGCATTGCCGCCCACCCCGCGGCGAGCGCGAGGGCCTCGCCGGTGGTGCGCGGCGGCTTAGCCACCGTGGTCGCTGCCACGGGCCGCGCGCCGAGGGCACCACGTACGCGTCCGCCCTCGACGATCACGCGCCCACGCCACGCAGTGGCCGAGCCATGCACGTCGGCGCCCTCCCGCACGATGACATCGCCGAAGAGTGCCGTGACGTTGCCGAACACCGTGCCGCGGATGTCGGCATCCCCGCGGATCACCACCAGCGGACCGCGCAGGGTATCCCCAGCGGCGACGCGCGCGGTGTCGTCGTAGGTCAAATCGCCGCGGATCTGCAGCCCATCCGTGGTGAGGCCGAGGACTCGGAGGGCGTGGCGGGTGGAGTCATCGAGGGCGGCGCTGGACACCTGCGCCGACAGCGCGACCGGGCCCAGGGCCAAGGTCGCGACGAGCAGTCTGAGGATGCGCATCGGGTCAGCCCCGATTGGCGCGGGCCGCCGCAGCCAACCGGCGGAAGGCGAGGATCGCGAAGATCGCCGATCCGGCGAGGGCCGCTGCACCAGCCGCGATGGTCGTGCCATCGCCGAGCGCCCCTGCCATCGTGCGGACCGCGGCAGCGACGCTGCCCCAGGCCCCACGTCCGCCCTGCTCGAGCGCCGCGCCGGCGCTCCAGCCCAGGAGATCGGCCTTGAAGGCCAGCCACAGCGCGCCACCCGAAATAGTCGTGGCCGCGAGCCCCGCTCCCGTCGCCGCGAGCACGCGCATTCCCGTGCTCTCCGGGACGAGCCGCTTCGCCGACTCCACCAGCGCCATGTGCCAAGGTTCGATCACCTGGACGTTGGTCATCACGCGGTCGGCGAAGCCGTGGCGTGGGGCGAAGTGCGGCAGGGCATCGAGCTGCCCGACGACGGCCTGCAGCGCCGAGAGGCGCTCAGCGCACTCGGGGCAGGTCTCGACATGCGCCTTGAGGGGCGCCAGGCCGAAGCCGGCGTCCCCGTCGACGAGTAGGTCGAGCTCGTTGGGCAGTAGGTGGCGGTGGTGCATTGGGATCTCCTGGTGGTGCGTACGTCTCTAGTCTTGCTTCGGTTTCAGCGCGATTCAGCGGGCTGGGATAGGGGAGAGGGCGGTACGGGCGGGGGGAGGGAGACGTCTCTCTGGGAGAGGTTGGGACCGACGGGAGGGGTTCGGTATAAGTTCGGCTTCCAGCCCTCTCCCAAACCCCGCCCGTCTCCCCCCCATCTCCCCCATTCCCGTCTCTCCATCTCCGCCCCTACATCCCTCTCCCGTCTCCCACTCATTCACGCAGGTGCTCCAGCGCTTCCCGCAATTGGTGTCTGGCGCGGTGGATGTAGGTCTTCACGGTCCCAAGCGGCAGGTCGAGCGTCGCCGCGATCTCTTCGTAGGATCGCCCCTCAACGTGCCGGAGCATGATGCAGTTTCGGTACTCCGGCCGGAGCTGCGCGATGGCCTGCTCGATGATGGCTCCGAGCTCGCGCGAGGCGAGTTCGTCGAGCGGGCTTTCGGCGCCGTCGGACAGCTCGATCGACGTGGCCTCCACCTCGGCGGCCGTGCTGGCGTGGGGCGAGCCGTCGATGGAGATGGTGTCGAGCTGGCGCTTCCGGAGGAAGTCGATCGCGACGTTGTTGGCGATCTTGAACAGCCAGCTCGAGAACTTGAACTCGGGCCGGTACTTATCGAGGTGATTCAGGACCTTGATGAACGAGTCCTGCGCGAGGTCCTCGGCGGCAGCGCTGTCGCGCACCATGCGATAGATGAGCGAGAAGACCGGCCGCTCATAGCGACGGATCAACTCGCGGAAGGCGCTCTCGTTGCCACGCTGCGCGAGGCTGACGACGTCCGCGTCGGGGAGATTGGGGAGGTCGAGGGTTTGGCGCGCCATTCGCTGGACAGAAACTTGCCCGTAGGTCACGCGTCGGGCAACTTTCACGTCTATGACGACAGCGCTCGACCATGAGGCGCGCGAGGCAGATGCCGCCGCCCAGGGCGCGTCGGTGCAGGGGAAGCGCACGTACGTGCAGCGCATCTTCTCCGAGATTGCGCCGCGCTATGACCTGCTGAACCGCCTGCTCTCGCTGGGCATCGACCGCCGGTGGCGGAAGGTCGCGCTCAAGCGCCTGTCTTGGACGCAGTCCCCGCGCGGCGTGTATCTCGACCTCTGCGCGGGAACGCTCGACGTCGGCACCGAGTTGTCCAAGCGCGAGGGCTTCGAGGGCAAGATCGTCGGGGCGGACTTCGCGCAGCCGATGCTGCAGGCCGGTGTGGGCAAGGCGCCGCGGGATGTGTTGGTGCCCGTGGTGGCGGACGCGATGGCCCTGCCGTTCCGGAAGGATGCGTTTGACGGCGCGATCGTCGCGTTCGGCATCCG
>PNKF01000211.1 GCA_013822285.1 Gemmatimonas sp. | reverse complement strand
GCCGCATCCTTCGCCGGCCACCAGAAGCTCGGCAAGCTCATCGGCTTCTTCGACGACAATCGCATCACGATCGACGGCCGCACGGATCTCTCCTGCAGCGACGACGTGCAGAAGCGCTTCGAGAGCTACGGCTGGCAGGTGCTGCACATCAGCGACGTCAACGATCAGTCGCAGATCGATGCCGCCATCGCCGAGGCCAAGCGCGATACCGAACGTCCGACGCTGGTGATCACGCGCACGATCATCGGCTTCGGCTCGCCGAATCGTGCCGACACCGCCAAGGCGCACGGCGAACCGCTGGGCAAGGACGAGATCAAGCTCACCAAGGCCGCCTATGGCTGGCCCAGCGATGAGCCCTTCCATGTGCCGACTGCGGCGCTCGAGCACTGGCGCCTCGCCAAGGAGCGCGGCGTCAACATGCAGGCTGAGTGGATGCGTCGCTTCGCCGAGTATGCGAAGGCGTTTCCGAGCGAGGCCAAGGAGCTCGGCCGTCGCTGGCACGGCGACCTCCCCGCCGGCTGGGAGAAGACGCTGCCCGAGTTCACGAGCGAGAATGGCAATGTCGCAAGCCGCGCAGCCAGCGGCAGCGTGATCAACGCCATCGGTCCGGCGATTCCTGAGCTGATCGGCGGCTCCGCCGACCTCACCGGCTCGAACCTCACGAACGTCAAGAACGCCGGCATCTTCTCGGCGACGCAGCGCAGCGGCCGCAACTTCCATTTCGGCATCCGCGAGCATGCCATGGGCGCCGTGATGAACGGCATGGCCCTGCACGGCGGCATCATCCCCTACGGCGGCACGTTCCTCGTGTTCGCCGACTACATGCGCCCGGCGATCCGTCTCGCCGCGCTCATGCGCCAGCAGGTCATCTACGTCTTCACGCACGACTCCATCGGGCTCGGCGAGGATGGCCCGACGCATCAGCCCATCGAGCACCTCGGCGCGCTGCGTTGCATTCCGAACTTGCTGGTGCTGCGTCCGGCCGATGCGCAGGAGACGGCCGAGGCTTGGCGCACGGCACTCAAGCATCGCACGGGTCCGAGCGCGTTGGTGCTCACGCGTCAGAAGCTGCCGTTGATTGATCGCAGCACCCATGGCGCTGCGAGCGGCGTAGCAAAGGGCGCGTATGTGCTGAAGGATGCGCCGGAAGGCCAGAAGGCCAAGGCCGTCATCATCGCCACGGGTTCAGAAGTCGAGATCGCGCTCAAGGCGCAGACGGAGCTCGCGGCGAAGGGCGTCGCCACGCGCGTCGTCTCGATGCCGTCGATGGAACTCTTCGCGCAGCAGCCGAAGGAGTATCAGGCGTCGGTGCTGCCCGACGGCGTGCGCCGCGTGGCGGTCGAGGCGGCGCACCCAATGAGCTGGCATCGTTGGGTCGGCGCTGATGGCGCGATCGTCGGTATCGACGGCTTTGGGGCTTCGGCACCGGCGCCGAAGCTCTTCCAGGAGTATGGCATCACGGCGCAGGCGATTGTCGCCGCCGTCACGGCACCTGCGTAAGCGCATGCGCCGCGAGTCGACGACCTGAACGGCACCGTGAGCTTCTCGACACGATGGACCGCGCGAGCCCCCGGGCTCGCGCTTGTCGTTCTGGTGGCAGTCGCCGCACACGTCATTGGTGCCTGGGAAGTCCGCAGCATCGGCCGCATGCTGGTCGATCCGCTCGTACTTGCCATCCTTTTCGGCATGCTGGTCCGTGCTGCGCTCGGCGGCCGTGAAGCGCTCGACGCGGGCATCACTTTCGCCGCGAAGGACGTGCTCGAAGTGGCCGTCGTGCTACTCGGCGCCTCCGTGAACTTGGCGATGCTGCGCAGCGCTGGCCTTCCGCTCGCGCTTGGGCTCGTTGCGTTTGTTGCCCTCGCGCTGATTGGCGGCATCGCCATCGGGCGGGCATTTGGCCTCTCGCCTGCGTTGAGCACGTTGATCGCCGCCGGCAACGCGATCTGCGGCAACTCCGCCATCGCCGCTGTGGCGCCAAGCATCGGCGCGCGCCGCGAAGATACCGCCGCAGCCGTCGCCTTCACCGCGCTGCTCGGCATGGTGGCCGTCCTCGCGCTGCCGCTGATCATGCGCCCACTGGGCTTGAGCCATGAGCAGTTCGGCGTGCTCGCGGGAGCTACCGTGTATGCCGTCCCGCAGGTGCTCGCCGCCGCGTATCCCGTCAGTGATGTCGCTGGTGAGATGGCCACGCTGGTCAAGCTCACGCGCGTGCTCCTGCTGGGCCCGATGGTGCTGCTGATTGCCGCGTGGTGGCGTCGTACGCACGCGGACGCCACGGGGCTCAAGGCCGCACCCATCGCGCTACCGTGGTTCATCGTGGGGTTTGCCGTGCTCGCTATCACGCGTGCGACAGGTCTGCTGTCAGTCGCCAGCGCCGAGCTGGCCGCCGATGCCGCGCATCGCCTGACGCTGGCCGCGATGGCGGGCCTCGGGCTCAGCGTGGACCTGCGTGACGTGCGCCGCGTGGGACTCAAGGCGGCACTGACCGCATCGGCCGGATTGCTCCTGCTGGTCGTCCTCGGCCTGCTGCTGGCCCGGCTGATCTAGCCACCGCGTCGTCGCCTGCCGCCACGGCGCGCCCGACCGCCCCAGCACCCCGGCTCGCTCTCGCGTAGTCCTTGAGTCGCGTTTGCCATCCCGGCGCACAGGGGCCACATTCTCCCCCCGCGCCCGATCCCGCACCCTGGAGATCTCCGCTTGACCTCACGTCGTGAGTTCCTCGCCTCTACCGGCCTCGCCGCTGGGGCGCTCACCCTCGCGTCTCGCCGACTTGAGGCGGCCGAATCGGCTTCCCCGATTCTCACCGCCACCACCGAGCCGGATCCGCAGGTCCGCGTGCTGCTCATGGAGGCACTCAATGCCGCCAAGCTCGCTGGGGCCGCCTGGGCGGATGTGCGTGTGCAGCGCCAACGGCGCCAGAACCTCAGCACGCGCGAGCAGCAGGTCACCAACGTGCTCGACACCGACACCATCGGCTGTGGCGTCCGTGTGCTGGTGGACGGCACCTGGGGCTTCGCGGCGACGCGGGCGTTGACCACCGACGGCGTCGCTCGCGCGGCCCGCCAAGCCGTCGCACTTGCGCGCGCCAATCGCGTCGCCCGCGACCGCGAAGTGAAGCTTGCGGCCTCCCCCTCGCATCCGAATGCGACCTGGAAGTCGAGCTACACCATCGACCCTTGGTCGATTCCCGTCGAAGAAAAGGTGCAGCTGCTGCTCCGGGCCAACGCTGCCGCGCAGCGCGTGCGCAACGTGCGCTTCGTGAACTCCGCGCTGCAGTTCGCGAAGGAGGAACGCAGCTACGCGAACTCCGAAGGGTCGGTCATCAGCCAAGACGTGGTCCGCTCGTGGGTGACGATGTCCGTCACCGCCGTCTCTGACGATCGCCGTCAAGTCGCCACCCGCGGCCCCGAAGTCGTCCAGCCCGCCGGTCGCGGCTGGGAGTACGTGCTCGAAGCCGACATCGTGAACAACGCGACCGTCTGGGCCGAGCAGGCGCGCGAGAAGCTCACGGCGCGTTCCGTGGAGGTCGGCCGCTGGGATCTCATCCTGCATCCCTCACAGCTCTTCCTCACCATCCACGAGTCCATTGGGCATCCGACCGAGCTGGACCGGGCCATGGGCTACGAGGCCAACTACGCCGGCACCAGCTTCATCGCCCCTCCCGACAACGTGCTCGGCAAGCTCAAGCTTGGTCCCGAGCATCTCACCATTCGCGGTGACCGCTCGCAGCCGGGCGCCCTCGCCACCATCGGCTACGACGACGACGGCGTGCAGCCCGAT
>PNKF01000210.1 GCA_013822285.1 Gemmatimonas sp. | reverse complement strand
GGGCTTGATGCCCTCGGTGGCCATGCCGGCCGCGAAGGTCACACCATGGCCCTCGGCGATGCCGACGTCGAAGAAGCGCGTCGGATGCGCCTTGGCCACCGTGCCCGTGCCCGTGCCGCTGGGCATCGCCGCCGTGATGGCGATCGCCTTCGGGAACTCCTCCATCAGCTCGCTCAGCGCCTTGCCGAACACCGCCGTGTAGTTCGGATTGCCCGTCGCGGCCTTGAGCTGCTTGCCCGTCTGCGGATCGTGGCCCGGCGGCAGCGCGTGCCACTTCTCGCCATGCTCGCCCGCGGGGAAGCCCTTGCCCTTCTTCGTGATCACGTGCACCAGCCGCGGTCCGTCGAACTCGCGCACCGCCTTGAAGGTCTCGACCAACTGCGCGATGTCGTGGCCGTCGATCGGGCCGAAGTAGCGGAAGCCCAGTTCCTCGAACAACACGCCCGGCGTGAGGAAGGCCTTCACGGACTCTTCCCAGCGACGCAGCAACGAGCCCGCTTCCTTGAACGGCCCCGGCGCGTGGTCGGCCAGGTCACCGATCTTGTTGCGCAGGCGGTTGTAGATCGGGTTGCGCTGCACCTGCGTGAGGTACTTGTGCATCGCGCCCACGTTCGGCGCGATCGACATCTCGTTGTCGTTGAGCACGACGATGAAGTCGCGATCCGAATGCCCCGCGTTGTTCAACGCTTCGTAGGCGAGGCCCGAACCCAAGGAGCCGTCGCCGATGATGGCGACGACCTTGTTCTTCCCGCCCTTGATGTCGCGCGCCGCAGCCATGCCCAGCGCGGCGGAGATCGATGTCGCCGCGTGGCCCGCGCCGAAGGTGTCGTACTCGCTCTCCGTGCGCTTGAGGAAGCCCGAGAGGCCGCCCTCCTGGCGCAGCGTGTGCATGCGGTCCTTGCGGCCCGTCAGCACCTTGTGCGGATAGCCCTGGTGCCCCACGTCCCAGACGAGCTTGTCGTCCGGCGTGTTGAAGGCCGTGTGCAGCGCGATCGTGAGCTCCACGACGCCGAGCCCGGCGCCGATGTGGCCGCCGGTCACCGAGCAGGTCGCGATCAAGAACTCGCGGATCTCCTGCGCGAGGGTCTCCAGTTCGGCAGGCGTCATTCGCCGGAGGTCGGCGGGATCCTGCACGCGGTCGAGAAGGCTCATATCAACGAGTGGGACTGGGAAATGGGGGTGCCGTACGATATACCGCTCAGGAACGCCGGGCCACGATGAAGCGCGCCAGGAACTCCAACTCCGGCGTCAGCGCCTCGTGCTCGGCGAGGCCCTTGCAGGCCTCTTGGACCAACGCTTCGGCGCGCGCCTTCGCTCCCGCAATACCCAGCAGCGCGGGATACGTGCTCTTCTTGAAGGCGAGATCCTTCCCCGCCGTCTTGCCGAGTTGGTCCGTGGTGGCCGTGATGTCGAGCACGTCGTCGGCGATCTGGAACGCCAAACCGACCGACGCGCCGTAAGTCGCGAAGGTCTGCAGCAGCGCCGGAGACGCACCGGCCGCAATGCCGCCGATCGTCATCGCCGCTTCGATCAAGGCGCCGGTCTTCCAGCGATGGATGCGCTCGAGTTCCTCGAGATTCAGCTCGCGCCCTTCGCCTTCGAGATCCAGCAGCTGCCCGCCGATCATGCCCGTCGCGCCTGAGGCCTGCATCAGCGTGCGGACGATCGCCCCGCCCTGCTTGGGCGTGAGGCCGATGTCCATCGCCGCATCGAGCGCGACGCGCGCCGCCAACGGCACCATCGCCATGCCGGCCGCCGTCGCCGCCGGCACGCCGAAGACCTTGTGCACGGTCGGCCGCCCGCGCCGCATATCGTCGTCGTCCATGCAGGGCAGGTCGTCGTGCACCAAGGAGTACGCGTGCACCACCTCGACGGCAGCCGCGAGCCCTGAGACATCCTTCTTGCCGCCCGCCGCCCGATGCGCCGCCATCACGAGCACGGCGCGCAGGCGCTTGCCCTCGCCCTGCAGCGCGTAGCGGATGGAATCGGACACGGCGCCCTTCTGGTCGCCGAGGTAGCGCAGCTGCAGCGCGTCGAGCGCGCGCGCCACCGCCGCGCGATCCGTCCCGAAGTCGATCGGCGTCACGCCCGCTTGGGTCATGCCTTGGTCCCGAACACGCCGTCCGCCTGCTCGAGCAGCGTGCGCACCTTGCCCTCGGCGTCGGCAAGCGCCGCCGAGGCTTCGCGCAGGCGCGTGATGCCTTCCTCGAAGAGCTTCAACGCGTCTTCGAGTGGCAAGTCATCGCGATCGAGCGCGCCCGCGATCTGTTCGAGGCGCGCCAAGGATTGTTCGAAGTTCATACCGCTCATGCGTCCGTCCGCAGATGGGGGGCATCGGCGTGCACCGCGTCCGTCGTCGCCCGGACCCGGCCGTCCTTCACCAACAGTTCAAACTGCGCTCCCGGGACAAACGCCGCGAGCGTCGTCAAGGTTCGACCCTCGGCGTCGCGGGCGACGGAGAAGCCGCGCTGGAAGACCTGCAGCGGACTGCGCGCCTCGAGACCTGCAGCCAGCGCCGCCACGCGCGCCTTGCGGCGCTCGACCAGGCGCGGTGCCGACTGCGCCAAGCGCTGCGCGATGCGCTCCGTGCGGGCCCGGCGCCGCTCGCTCACCAGCTGCGCGCGCTGCGAGAGGCCTTCGGCACGGCGCTGCAACTCGCGGCGGCCGACCTCGATGCGATCCTGCAGGCCATCGGCCATCATGCCCGCGAGCTGCTGCACGATGTCGCGCAGCTCGTCGAGCAGCGGCACCGCATGTTCGGCGGCCACACTCGGCGTGGCGGCACGCAGGTCGGCCACGAGGTCGGCGATCGTCGTGTCGGTCTCGTGTCCGACCGCGGAGATCGTCGGGATCGCGCAAGCGGCGATCGCCCGCGCGACGGATTCGTGATTGAAGGCCCAGAGGTCCTCGCGCGAGCCGCCGCCGCGGCCAATGATCAGCACCTCGGGCAGCGGGATGCCGTCCACGGGCGCATCCGCGTCGAGCAGGCGCCCCAAGCGATCCAGCGCCGCCACCAGCGACTCCGGAGCGCCCTCGCCCTGCACCAGGGCCGGGATCAACAGCACATTGACGCCCGGATGCCGACGCGCAATCACGGATTGGATGTCGCGCAGGGCGGCGCCTTCGCTGGACGTGATCACCGCCACCGTGCGCGGCACGCGCGGCAACGCCCGCTTGCGCGACGGATCGAGCAAGCCGTCCTGCTCGAGCTTCTTCTTCGTCTCGTCGAACTGTCGCTGCCAGAGGCCTTCGCCGTCGGCCGCCATCTGCGTGACGGCGAACTGCATGTTGCCGCGCTGCGGATACACCGTGAGCTGGCCGAAGGCCGTGACCTGGTCGCCGTCCTTCGGCTTCGCAGGAATCTTGAAGGTCGCGCCCTTCCACACGACGGCGCTCACCGCGGCGTCGGCGTCCTTGATCGTGAAATACCAGTGGCCGCTGGGATAGCTCTTGAATCCGGAAACCTCGCCGCGGATCCACAGCTTGGGGATGCCGCCTTCGAGCAAGTCCTTCGCCGCGCTCGTGAGATCGAGTACGGAGATGGCTTCGGCAGCGGTGGCGCCAGGGTGCGTCACCTCAGCGCGCGCCCTCAGAGGATCCCGCGAGGGACAGCTGCGCCGCGCGCACCGTATTGGCAAGCAGCATCGCGATCGTCATCGGCCCTACGCCACCCGGCACCGGCGTGATCTTCGAGGCCTTCGCGGCGACTTCGTCGAACTTCACGTCGCCGACGATGCGATAGCCCCTCTTCTGCGAGGCATCGTCCACGCGATTGATGCCCACGTCGATCACCACCGCGCCCGGCTTCACCATGTCGGCGG
>PNKF01000209.1 GCA_013822285.1 Gemmatimonas sp. | reverse complement strand
CGCGTTCGCGGAGTCCATCAGGCCGAGTCGCGTGAGACCCTGGGCCAGGGTGTTCGCGGCGGCGGTGGTCAGCGATTGCCAGCGCGCGCCGGGTGCCACCAATCGCTCGGCGGCCTTCTGCGCCGCGAGCACCACTTCATAGATGTCCTTCTGGGCCTGGGAGAAACGCCCGCTGACGGGAATGGTGCGCGTGATGTCCGCTGAGTAACCGTCGAACTGCGTGGCCATGTCCATGACGATGACTTCGCCGGCCTGCGCGACGCGCGAGTTCACGTTGTAGTGCAGCGTCGTCGCATTCGGGCCCGATCCGACGATCGAACCATAGCCCGGCACGTCACCTGACTCGCGACGCCACACCGATTCGGCGACAGCCTGCAGTTCCCACTCGCCGATGCCCGGCTGCGCGAGCGCAAATGCTGCGAGGTGTCCGCGTGCGCTGATCTCGGCGGCAATGCGCAGTCGCTCGAGCTCGGCCTCGGACTTCTTGCCGCGGAGCAGCGCGACGGCGCCGGTGCCATCCGTGATGCGCCGGTTGGGGAACGCGGCCTTCAAGGCGTTCACGTACTGCTCGTGTGGCGACAGCGAGGTCGGGCCACCGAAGAAATCACCGACGACATACAAGCGCTCATCGGCGCGCAGCAGTGAATCCAGCGCCGCACGAAGCTCGGCCACATCGCGGCCCTGCATGCCCGTCGCCGGACGCACGCCGTCGACGCCGAGTCGCGCACCGGTCCATACCTCCTGCGCGGGATCGCTGGGGTTCACGAACAAGGTCGCACGGATGCCGCCGTTCACTCGCGCGAGCAGCAGTGCGGCATCGGGTTCCTTGAAACCCGTGAGATACGCGAACGGTCGCGACTGCGACCATGGCAGGTAGTCCTGTGCGCCTTCGGGTGCCGCCAAGACAAGGATGGCGCCGTCGTCGAGACGGTCGACCAGCGCCTCGCGGCGCGCGGCGAACTCCGCCTGGGAAATCTGGGCGCCGAGCGGGGCGGCGAAGACGGGGGCGCCGAGCAGCAGCGCGGCGAGGAGCAGGCGGGCGGGTCGCATCGACTCAGCGGGAAGGGATGCTCTCAATCTAGGCGTCCCCAACGTCTCCCGCGCTGGGCGCGTAGGTTTAGGCTGACCTTCACTCCCACCTGGAGTCGCTCGCGATGTCTTGGCGTTCCTTGCGTTTCGCACTGACGTTCACGGCGCTTGCCGCCCTTCCGTTGGCCGCGCAGCAACAGCGGCTGACCTCGCCGGAGCAGTTCTTCGGCCACCAGATCGGCGCCGACTACGTCCTCCCCAACTACAGCAAGTTCCACGAATACTGGATCCGCCTCGCCAATGAGTCGGACCGCATGGAACTCGACACGATCGGTCTCACGGCCGAGGGTCGCCCGCAGATCATGGCGATCGTCTCGAGCCCCGAGAACCTCCGCAACAAGGAGCGCTACCGGCAGATCGCCGAGCGGCTCGCCCGCGCCGAGGGCGTGACGGCGGAGCAGGCGCGCCAGCTGGCGCGGGAAGGCAAGGGCATCGTGTGGATCGACGGCGGCCTGCATGCGACCGAAGTGCTCGGCGCCCAGCAGCTGATCGAGACCAACTGGCAGCTCGTGAGCCGCCAAGACGAGGAGACGAAGCGCTTCCTGGACGATCTCATCATCGTGATGGTGCACGCGAATCCGGACGGCATGGAGCTCGTCAGCGACTGGTACATGCGCAATCCCGATCCGCGCCGCCGCAGCTACAACAACATTCCGCGGCTGTATCAGAAGTACATCGGCCACGATAACAACCGCGATTTCTATCTCG
This sequence comes from Gemmatimonas sp., assembly GCA_013822285.1. GTDB lineage: Bacteria > Gemmatimonadota > Gemmatimonadetes > Gemmatimonadales > Gemmatimonadaceae > Pseudogemmatithrix. The sequence goes on along the minus strand of PNKF01000209.1, from coordinate 2,038 downwards.
CTTCGCAGCCCGAGTCGGAGAATATGAACCGGGTGCTGTACACGGAGTGGTATCCGCAGGTGATGTACAACCATCACCAGACGGGCCCGGCGGGCACCGTGATGTTCGCGCCGCCGTTCCGCGACCCGATGAACTTCAACATCCACCCGCTGATCAAGACGGGGCTCGACGTCGTCGGCGGCGCCATGCACAACCGCTTCGTGCTCGAGGAGAAGGGCGGTGTCGTCATGCGCTCGGGCGCCAACTATTCCACGTGGTGGAACGGCGGCCTGCGCACGACGGTGTACTTCCACAACATGATCGGCCTGCTGACCGAGACGATCGGCAATCCGACGCCAATGGAGATTCCGTTCATCGCCAGCCGCCAGATCGCCAGCGCCGACCTGCCGTTGCCGGTGCAGCCGGGTCCGTGGAAGTTCCGGCAGTCCGTCGACTACTCGGTGACCGCGAACTGGGCCGTGCTCGACGTCGTCTCGCGCAATCGTGAGCACTTCCTGTTCAACATCTGGAAGATGGGCAACGATCGCATCGAGCAGGGCAATCGCGATAGCTGGACCATCTGGCCGAAGCGCAACGCCGCCGTGGCGGCGCGCATCGACGCCGAGAACCGCGCGCGCACCACGGGCGGCGGCGGTGGCGGATTCGGTGGTGGTTTCGGCGGTGGCGCGGGCGCCCGCAACGGCGAGGCCGCGCAGCAGGCGATGGCAGCGCTCAAGTCGCCGGAGAATCGAGACCCGCGCGCCTACATCATTCCCGCCAACCAGCGGGACTTCCCGACGGCAGTGCGCTTCATCGTCGCGCTGCAGAAGGCCGGCATCGACGTGCATCGCGCGACCGCGGCCTTCTCGCATGGCGGCAAGCAGTACCCGGCCGGCTCGTACGTGGTGAAGGTCGGTCAGGCCTTCGGTGCCCACGTGCTCGACATGTTCGAAGCGCAGGATCACCCGAACGACTTCCGCGTGCCGGGTGGCGCGCCGACGCCGCCGTATGACAACGCCGGCTGGACGCTGGCGATGCAGATGGGCGTCGTGTACGACCGCGTGCTCGACAATCTCAGCGGTCCCTTCGAGAAGATCGCGCCGACCAATCGCGTGCGGCCGGCGGCCGGTACGGTGGCCAACGCCAACGTGTGGCACCTGTCGGGCGCGCAGAACGACGCGTTCATCGTTGCGAACCGTCTGCTGAAGGCCAATCAGCTGGTGCTCCGCAAGCCGGACGGCACCTGGGTGATTCCGGCCACCGCTGGCAGCCGTCCGATCGTGCAGCGCGCGGCGACGGAGCTCGGCCTGTCGTTCACCAGCGGCAACAACACCGGCGCGACGGCGGTGCGCCCGATGCGCATCGGTCTGTGGGATCGCTTCGGCGGCTCGATGCCCAGCGGCTGGACGCGTTGGTTGCTCGAGCAGTACGAGTTCCCGTTCACCGTCGTGTATCCACAGGAGCTCGACGCGGGCAACCTGAACGCGAAGTACGACGCACTGATCTTCGTGGACGGCGCGATCCCGGCGTACCGCAGCGGCCCCGCGCCGACGGGCGCGCAGGGTGGACAGGGCGGTCCCGGCGCGCAGGGTGGCGCTGCGAACGCCGACATCCCGGCCGAGTTCCGCGGCTGGCTCGGAAACGTCTCGCAGGACCGCACGATTCCCCAGCTCAAGCAGTTCGCCGAGGCCGGCGGCACGATCATCACCATCGGCAGCTCGACGAACATCGCGCAGCATTTCGGGCTGCCGCTGAGCAACCATCTCGTGGAGCGCATGCCCACGGGCGAGGAGCGCGAACTCGGCAACGAGAAGTTCTACGTGCCGGGCTCGTTGCTTGAGGTCGCGGTGGATAGCACGACGGCGGCTGGTCGCGGCATGACCTCGCGCGCGATCGTCATGTACGACAACTCGCCGGTGTTCCGCCTCGCGCCGGACGCGCAGGCCAAGGGTGTGACGCCGATCGCGTGGTTCGACACGCCGAACGCGCTGCGCAGCGGCTGGGCCTGGGGTGAGACGTATCTCGAGGGTGGCGTGGCCGCCGCGGACGCCCGCGTGGG
>PNKF01000208.1 GCA_013822285.1 Gemmatimonas sp. | reverse complement strand
CTAAATTCTCGGCTTATGTCGCTCGCACTCGCGCGGAAGTACCGCCCCCGGAAGTTCGCCGACGTGGCCGTGCAGTCGCACGTCGCGAACACGCTGCGCAACGCGATCCTCACGGACCGCATCGCGCACGCGTATCTCTTCTGCGGCCCGCGTGGCACGGGCAAGACCACGCTGGCCCGCGTGCTGGCGATGGCGCTCAACTGCGAGCGTCGGCGCGAGGACCGTGAGCCCTGCGGCGAGTGCCCCTCCTGCCAGCGGGTCTGGGGCGGGGGCGCCTCGCTCGACGTCGTCGAGATCGACGCCGCATCCAATCGCGGCGTCGACGACGCGCGCGACCTGCGCGAGCGCGCCATGTACGCCCCCTCCGGTGAAGACCGTTTCAAGGTCTACATCATCGACGAGGCGCACATGCTCACGCGCGAGGCCTGGAACGCACTGCTCAAGATCCTCGAGGAGCCGCCGCCGCGCGTCGTGTTCGTGTTCGCGACCACCGAGCCGCAGAAGATCCAGCAGGCTGCCGCGCCCGTGCTCTCGCGCGTGCAGCGCTTCGACCTGCGGCGCATCGGCCCCGCCGACGTGAAGGTCCGCCTCGCGACGGTGCTGGCCCAGGAGGGCATCGCCGCGGATGACGACGCGCTGGGCATGCTGGCCCGCGCCGCCGACGGCTCCATGCGCGACGCGCTCTCGCTCACCGACCAAGTCCTCTCGCTCGGCGAAGGGGCCGTCACCGCGTCACGGGTGCGCGACGCGCTCGGCCTCGTGCCCGAGGACGAGCATCTCGCGTTGCTCGATCTCATCATCGAGCGTCGCGCCGGCGACGTGTTCGCGGCGGTGCAGCGTCTCGCGGACCACGGGGTGGACTTCCCAGTGCTGCTTAGCGAGTTCGCCGAGATCCTGCGCGCGCAGCTCGCCGTCGTGCTGGGTGGGCAGTTGCCGGAAGTCTCGGAGCGCTTGGCGGAGGAGTTGCCCAAGCGTGCGGCGCATTTCGCGACCGGCGATTTGCTGCGCATGCTCTCGTTGATCGTCGAGACGGAGCCGCAGCTCAAGCGCTCCGGCCAGCAACAGCTGTTGTTCGAGACGCTGCTCGTGCGCTGCGCGCTGCAGGACCGCACCGTGCAGATCGAAGAGCTGTTGCGGGGCGGCGGAGCAGGCGGCGGGACCGCGACGTCCTCCGGCGCGTCGTCTTCGCCTGGCGTCCGTGCGCCCATGCGCGCGGCACCGCCGGTCGCGCGCGACGCCGCGCCGCCGATGCGCGCCGAGCCGGCTTCGCCCGCACCGTCGGCTCGCCGTAGCGCGCCCACGGCAATGTCCACTGCGACGGCACCTGCGGCGGCTCCCGTCGCGCGGCCAGCAGCGGTCCGTGAGCGTCCCGCGCCGAGTGCCGCGACGCCGACTGTGGCGGACGCCGCTCCCGCGGCAACCGCGTTGCAGGCACTGGAGATCAACCGCGTCGTCGAGCACTGGGATGCCATCGTGGACGGCATCGCACGCGACGGACGCTCCTTGCTCGGTGCCGCGCTCGGGCATGCGACGCCCACCGCCGTGACGGCGGCCGGTGTCGTCACGCTGATGGTGGATGCCGAAGCGCAGGCCGAACTGATCGTGCAGCAGGAGCCGGCGATCCTCGCGGCCTTGCGCAAGCGCTTCGACCCGGTCACGCGCCTGAACGTGCAGGCGACGGCCTCCGACGTCGCGCCGCGTCGTCTCAACGAGCGCGCGGTGAAGGCCGATCGCATGGCCATGCTGCGCAAGCAAAGCCCGCTGCTCGACGCCGCCGTCGACGCGCTCGATCTCGAACTGCTGGACTGACCGCATGACTGACTTTCTCAAGATGCTGCAGCAGGCCCAGCAGATGACGGGCAAGCTGCAAGAAGTGCAGGACAAGCTCGCCACGGCCACGGTCACCGGGAGTGCCGGCGGCGGCATGGTGAAGGTCGAGGCCGACGGGAAGGGCAGCGTGAAGCGCGTGTCCATCGACCCCTCGGTCGTGAATCCGGCGGACGTCGAGATGCTCGAGGACTTGCTGGCGGTCGCGCTCCAGGAAGCGCAGCGCAAGGCGCGTGAGCTCGGGGAAGAAGAGATGAAGGCCGTGGCCGGCGGGCTGGGCCTGCCGGGCCTCGGCAACCTGCCGTTCAAGCTGCCCTTCTGAGCGACGCGTGTCGGCCATCGACGATCTCGTCTCGGAGTTGTCGCGCCTGCCGACCATCGGGCGTAAGTCGGCGTTGCGTCTGACCTATCATCTGCTGCGGCAGCCCGGTGACCAGAGCCGTCGGTTGGCCGCCGCGTTGATCGCCATCATCGAGAAGGTGAAGCCCTGCACGGAGTGCGGGAACCTCACCGAGGAGAGTCCCTGCGCGCTCTGCACCGATGCGCGCCGCGACCGCACGCTGATCTGCGTGGTCGAGGAGGCCTCGGACATTCCGGCGATCGAACGCACGGGCGAGTATAGCGGGCTCTATCACGTGTTGGGAGGACGCCTCGCGCCACTGGATGGCGTCGGCCCCGAGGACCTCGCCGTGGCGCAGCTGGTGCGCCGCGTGACCAGCGGTGGAATCAGCGAGGTCATTCTCGCGACGAATCCCAAGCTGGAGGGCGAGGCGACCGCCCTGTACGTGCAGGAACAGCTCAAGGACGCCGGTGTCACGGTGAGCCGCCTCGCACGCGGCCTGCCTATCGGCGGAGACCTCGAGTACGCCGACGGCGTGACCATCGTGCAGGCCCTCGCGGCCCGGCGGGCCATGTGAAGGCGCGCTCGGCATTCGCCCTCGGCCTGCTCGTCGGTGCCGTCGGGGGCTACGCCTGGTGGACGCGGGAGCAGTCGCGGCGCCGACAGGCGCTGTATTCCCCCAAGCCCATGCGGCGCTTGGCCGCCCTGGGCTGGATCAGCGGCCAGGAGGGCTCTGCAGATGCCGTCCTGCTGTTGCGCGAGTACCTTGAGTGGGAGCAAAATCCGGTATTGCAGCGCCGTGCGCGGCGCCTGCTCGCACGCTTCGAACACGCCCTCGCATAGGACGGGACGATGGCAGTAGGCTCCGCTAGCTGGTCATTTACGGAAGAGGACTTCGGGGCGATCACGCGCGCCCTGCAGAAGTTCTTGGGCGAAACCAACGCCCGCTGCGCGCTGCTCGTAGATCGGTCGGGCCAGCTCGTGGCGACGGTGGGCGAGCAGCCGACCTTCGATCCGACGGCCTTCGCCACGCTCACGGCCGCCGACTTCTCCGCCAACGACCAGCTCGCCCAGCTCATCGGCGAGACGGACTTCAACTCGCTGTTCCACCAAGGCGAGAAGGAGTCCATGTACCTCGCGGACGTGGCACGGCGCGTCATCCTCGTGGCGCTCTTCGATAACCGCACGACCCTCGGGCTCGTGCGACTCAAGATCAAGGACACGGTGAGCGAACTGACCAAGCTGTTCCACGAGGTGTTCCAGCGCGGCAAGACTGGCGCGCAGCAGCCCGGCCTCCTCGCCGGCGCTGACGATGAAATCGACCAGCTGTTCGGATAAGGAGAACAGCCATGTCGATGATCAACTACGCCTCGCGCGAGATCAACTGCAAGATCGTCTACTATGGCCCGGGCTTGGGCGGCAAGACGACGAACCTCGAGCACGTCTACGGCAAGGTGAAGCCGGACACGCGCGGCAAGCTCATCTCGCTGGCGACGGAGACCGAGCGCACGCTGTTCTTTGACTTCCTGCCCGTCGACCTCGGTACCATCCGCGGCTTCAAGACGCGCTTCCACCTCTATACGGTGCCGGGCCAGGTCTACTACAACGCCTCCCGCAAGCTCATCCTCAAGGGCGTCGACGGCATCGTGTTCGTCGCCGACTCGCAGGTGGAGCGCATGGAGGCGAATCTCG
>PNKF01000207.1 GCA_013822285.1 Gemmatimonas sp. | reverse complement strand
GCCGATGAAGATGAAGATGCCCGTGGCGACGAGATCCGACGCGACGCCGGTCTTCGTGTTGCGGATCTTCGCGTGCGTCATGAGGCCGCCCTCGCCGACGATCTCGTCCACCACCGTATCGGTGATGACCTGGATCTTCGGGTTCGCGAAGGCCCGCTGCTGCACGATCTTCGAGGCACGGAACGTGTCGCGACGGTGCACGAGATACACCTTCTCCGCGTAGCGCGTGAGGAAGTCCGCTTCCTCGAGCGCGGCGTCACCACCGCCGACCACCATGATCGTGTGCCCCTTGTAGAAGGCACCGTCGCAGATCGCGCAATAGCTCACGCCCTTGCCCGCGTACTCCACCTCGCCCGGGATATCGAGCTTCACCGGCGTGCCGCCCGCCGTCACCACCACGGCCGGCGCGCGATACACGTCGCCGTTCTCGACGACCACGTCAAACAGGCCGTCGGCCGCCTTCTTCACCGACTCCACCGGCGTGGACGTGAGGATCTGCGCCCCGAACTTCTCGGCGTGGTTCTGGAACTTCGTGGCGAGCTCGTGGCCGAGGATGTGCTCGAAACCGATGTAGTCCTCGATGACCTCGGTGTTGAGCAGCTCGCCGCCAGGGAAGCCACGCTCCAGCACGACGCTCTTCAGCATCGAGCGGCCCGCGTAGAGACCCGCGCACATGCCGGAGGGCCCGGCGCCGATGATCACCACTTCGTATTCGTGCGTTGCCACGGTGCGTCCTCAGTCAGTTTCGGAAAGCGCGAAATCTACTCAGCAATCGGGGCCGGGGGCGGCCAGTTCCAGTACCGCCAGCGCCCCGTGGCAGTGCGAGACGGAGCCCATCAGCACCTCGGCGGCCCGCCCTGCGGCGACCTGCGCCACGAGCGCGTCCGCGGCGAGCACCTCGTCCACGCCGAACATGCCCACGCCATAGGCGCGATGCACGCAGTGGAAGATCGCGGGCCCGTCGAGCCGCCGCCCGCGCAGGCGCTCGGTCTCGACGAAGGCCCGCAGCGTGGGCGGAAGACTCCACGCACGTGCGCCGCGCGTGTGCGGGCAGGTCCGCGGCTCGACGCAATTGATCGGGCACATCCAGGTCGCGAAGCTCACGTAGTGCGTGCCGTCGTCACCCGTCCGCTGCCACGGCACATCCACCGCGCCATCGACGGGCGCAAAGCGCATCATGCGGCCCGGCCAGCGCGCGCGGGCGCGACTCATCACCCATTGTGCCATCAGGTGCGGCATCAACGGCGAGGGCACGATTGCATCTTCGAGCGGAAGCTCAGGCGCCGCAACGGTGCCCGCGGCAGGCTCCGCCGCCATCGCCTTCGCGCCCAAGTACTCGGCGAAGAACGAGCCCCACTCGCGCCCGACGAGCTCCGGTCGAGGCGGCGCGATGTCGCCGTCAGCGGCTCTCGCCGAGTCGACGAGCTCTCGCGCGACGCGACAATCGAGATCGCGATCGACGACGAGCAGGCGATTCCAGCTCAACGCTCCTGCCGTGGCCGCGCGCTGCAACTGCCGGACGTAGTAGCTCCCGTAGCAGCCACCGCCGACCACGATGATGTCGCCGTAGCGCTGCGGCGCGACGGTCAGTGCGTCGTCAGGGGCGGACACGGCGACCGCCGTCAACGAACAGCGTCTCGCCCGTCACGAAGCTCGCAGTGACGAGATACCGCAGCGTGTGCACGACATCATCGGGCGTGCCGATGCGCTGCAGCGGCGTATCGGCCGCGAAGGCGTCCACGCGATCCTGCGGCATGCCCGGCGGCGCCAACACGAAGCCCGGCGCGATCGCGTTCACGCGAATGTCCGGCGCCAGGGCCGCTGCCAAATGTCGCGTCATCGCCATCACGCCGGCCTTCGCGATGCTGTGCACGCTGTAGTCCGGCCAGGGCTCCTCGGCCATGTGATCGGCGATGTTCACGATGGCGCTGCCCGCCGGCATGACTCGGGCGGCCGCCTGCGCCAGCAGGAAGGGCGCCCGCAGGTTGAGCGCGATGATGGCATCGAACTGCCCCGCCGTCGTGTGACCGAGCCGCGTCTTCTCCATGCCGGCCGCACTGTTCACCAACAGATCGAGGCCATCAAAGCGCGTGTAGACGTCGTCGACGAGTTGCTCGCAGGCGCGCGCATCGCTGAGATCGGCGGCGAAGGCTTCGGCCTCACCGCCACGCGCGCGGATCGCGGCCACACAGGCATCGGCGCCTTCTCGCGAGGCGCGGTAATGCACGCCCACGCGATATCCATCGGCCGCCAAGGCTTCGGCAAGCGCACGACCCACGCGCTGCCCCGCGCCCGTGACCAGCGCGACCTTCGCGTGCGACATGGCCTAGGCGCCGACGCCGCGGCGTTCCCGCACGCGACGGTCCTGCAGCTCCAACCACGTGGACGGCACCTGCATGGAGCCGAGCACGCGGCCGCCCTGCATGGCCCCATGCCAATCGGACCCACCGCTCACGACGAGTCCGAAGAACGCCGCCAGCGAGGCCAACCGGAGTTCGTCCTCACGGGAATGGCTGGGATGACGCACTTCGATGCCGTCGAGGCCCGCCGCCACCAACGGCTCGATGGTCTCGCGCCGTCCATCGCTGCCGGGGTGCGCGTACACGGCGATGCCGCCGGCGTCGTGGATCATCGCGATGCCGTCGGCGATGTCCAGACGTTCCTTGTCGACGTAGGCGGGCTTCCCCGCCCCGAGCCATCGATCGAAGGCTTCGCGCAAATCCTTCACCCAGCCACCGGCGACCAGCGCGCGTGCCACGTGCGGCCGGCCGATGGCGCCGCCGGCGGCCTGCTCGAGCACCGCATCGAAGGTGACCGGAATCGCCGCGGAGTTCAGCTTCTCGACCATCTGCTCCGCGCGCCGACGACGATACCCGCGGAAGGCCTCGAGGCGATCCTGCAGTGCATCGACATCACGAATGTGAAGCCCGAGCAGGTGCACTTCGTCAGAGCCTTGGTGCACACTGAGCTCCACGCCGGGAATCAGGCGCAGGCCGAGCGCATCGGCCGTACGCTGCGCCTCGGCGATGCCGGCCAGCGTGTCGTGGTCCGTGAGCGCGAAGGCGACGAGCCCTGCGGCGTGCGCCGCCTGCACGGCCGCCGCCGGCGGCAGCGAGCCGTCGGAAGCGGTCGAGTGGGCGTGCAGGTCGACGTAGGACGCGGGCGCGCCCGCGTCCGTCGGGTTCGTCACCGGGAGTACCCGGCCTCTGGCGAGGTGTCGCTGGGCTGCGAGAGCGCGAACAGGCGCTCCAACTCGGCGTCGCTCAGCTCGGCCAACGACGTCTCGCGCGAGCGCGACGCCGTGGGCGAATAGCGCGTGAGGCGCACCTCGCGCTCGTCGGCCGCGCCGTGCACGAAGATCAAGCCGAACTCGTCGGCGTCATACTGCGTGACATAGCCGGACGGGTACACCTGCCACTGCTTGCCGGCGATGGAAATGCGGCGGGTCGGCATCAGGAAAGCTCCACCTGCGTGTAGATGCGCGACGGATCACGGGGGGTCTCCGGCGCGGCCGCATGCGCGGCAGTAAGGGATTGGGCGCTGTCCGCCTCGCAGAACTCGACGAAGGCGCCCTGCAGCTGCTGTTCCTCGAAGGCCCAAAAGCGACACCCCATCGCCGTGTAGTGCCGCTCCTTCTCGCGCAGACGCTCGAAATACTTCGCGCGATCAGCCGGCGGCACCACGATGCGATGGATCGTCAGGGCCCGAGGCATCAGTTGGTCACGGACTCCAGCGTCTTCTTGAGATCGGCCATGAAGCGGTCGGCGTCGGCGCCATCCACCACACGGTGATCGAACGACAGCGAGAAGTAAGCGCAGGTGCGGATGGCGATCGTGTCCTCACCGTCGGCGCCCGTGATCACCTTCGGGCGCTTCTCGATGGCG
>PNKF01000206.1 GCA_013822285.1 Gemmatimonas sp. | reverse complement strand
GCGGAACTTGCGGGCCAGCGCTTCCGGCACGAGCTCACGCGCCTGCTGCGAGACGCTGGCGAGATCGGCGATGCGCATGCGGAAGCGAGCAGCGACTGCCTTTACGACGGCGTCGTCGGTGAGCCAGCCGCGGCGGACGACGTCCTCCCACAGGCTCTCCGGTGGCGCCGCCCGCAGGGCCTCGACCTGATCCGGTTCGAGAAGCCCTTCGAGGGTGGCCCACATCCACTCGTCACGCATCGGTTTTGCGCTACTGCCCATCCACACTCCTCTACGGATGACGATTTCGCGACACTGTCACAAAGATACCGCCATACTCACCCCCGGCTACCACCCCGACGCCGCGTCCGTCATCGCCGTCACAGCACCGGCCAGAGCGTCCGGCTCACATCGAGCGAGAATGTCCAGCTTCCACCCCGCAGCCCGCGCGCCACGTCGAGGCGGACAAGGTCGAAGAACCCGATGGCCCCAAGGCCGACCGCCGGGTACCAGCCCCGGGCCCCTGACTGCTCGGCGTCCACCCAGACTCCGTGGGCGTAGGGGGCAAGGACCAGGCTGCCGGGCACGCGCCCGAAGCGTCCGAGGTCGATGGGGACGAAGGGTATACGCCGCTGCAACTCGACCCGCTGACTGGCGCCACGGGCTGCCGCGAAGCGGTGAAAGGCGTAGCCAGGGCCGGAAATCGGTCCACCGAGCCGGACGAGGTCCTGCGTCGGCACCGCGCCGCTGGACACCGCGGCGGCGAGGCTCCGCAGCCGCAGCCGCGACGCGCCAAGCCGCAGGCCCCACTCGGCGTCGAGACGCAACCGGAGGAGCTCGCCACGCGAGGGCAGCAACGCATCCTCCCAGCGAGCGCCCTCGACACGGGCATCCCAGCGCCAGTCGGGGTCGAAGGCGATGCGGTTGGCTGGGGCGTCCGAGGTGATCGCGACTGCCGGCGCGGGCGCGGCGCCCGCGCGCGCGAGGCCAAGCGTCAGCGCCTCGCGTGTCAGGGACTGTGCGGGCACCGTGGGCTCGAAGAGCCCGCGCGCCGGCTGCGCGAAGGCGGTCAACGCGCGCTCGTCGCGCCGCGAGAACTCGGCAAACCAGGTCGCGCGATCCGGCGGCGCCCACAGCAGGCGCAGTGCGCCGCCGACGGCACCGATGGGCTGCGTCCAATCGCTGCCGAACTCCTGCGACGCGATCGAATTCCGGATGCCGCTGACCTCGGCGACTTCGCCGAGCTGCAGCCAATCGTCGAATCCCGTGGCGCGAAGGGAGAGGCCCGAGGCGCGCCGCCACTCGAGCGTGCCCTGTCCCTTCCAGCGTGCGTCCGCGAAGCCGTAGCGGCCCTGCGCCGCCGCGACCACGCCACCGCCGACCCGCTGTGAGAGACCGGCGCCCAGGGCGAGGCCTTCGACGCGGTCGCTGCGCACGAAGTCCGAGATGCGACGCGCCATGAGGTTGCCGCTGCGCACGCGACGCAGCGCGGACTCCTGCACGAGCCGCCGCGCCTCGTCCTGCACGGCGCGGACTTCGTCGGCGTCGAGGGCACGGACGTCTTCGGGCAGCGCGTCGAGCACGGCGCCGGTGAACGCGGGATGGCGACGCAGTTGATCCGGCGGCGCGGCTTCGACGATCTCGGGCCCGCGAAACACCGGTGAGGCCAGCGACTGGTTGGTGCTGATGCAGCAGATCTCCCAGCGGCCACGGATGATGCCTTTGGCGGGGAAATCCATCCAGCTGGCGGAGCGACGGATCTCGATTTCCTGACGACGCGGCAACCAGAAGCGGCCGTCGACGAGACCGTTCTCGAGGATCACCGAGACATCTTCGAGTTGGCGGTCGCGCAGCGCGGCACGCGTGAACGAGAAGGTCATGCGCACGACGCTGCCCGTGGCGCGATCGAGGTACACCGCGCCGACGGCGGCGGGGCGCAGCGGATCCTTGGGCCGCACGCTGATCATCATGACATCGACGCTGACGCCACCGCCGCGGATGGCCAGCGAATCGCGCAGCGCGTAGTCGTAGGTGTCGGATCCCCGCGGACTCAGCGGATGGACGACGTCCAAGACTTCATCGCCTTCCCCGAGGCGGATGATGTCGGGGAAGTTGTTCTGGATGATGCCCAGGTGATCGCGGTGGTACTGCATGTCGGAGGGCAGGAGCAGCGTGTCGCGCCGCCCGACGATGCGTTGCTTGCTGCGGTCGGGCGCGCCCCAATAGACTTCGAGCGCAAGCTGATCCGACTTCACGACGATGGGGCGCGACAAGGCGCCGTCGCCGAACTGGGCGAGGAAGGTGACGGTGCCCATAGCCTGCGCGCTGTAGTCGCGCAGCGCGGTGTCGGCGAGCTGCAGGCTGCGACGCGCGGTCGCCGCTTGGACCAAGGCCATACTGCGCTCGTCGTTCCAGCGCTCCTGCGCGGCGAGCGGCGCGGCGGAGGCGAGGTGCAGGGCCGACGCGGCGAGGGCCGCGCACAGGAATCGCATAGGGGAAAGATTGTCGTGGCACAGAGCGTGAACAACTGCAGTCGAGGCGCGACATGAGCGATTTCGCGGCGTTTGCCTCGCGGGCGCGTGAGGCCGAAGGCTCGGGCAGCGCGGCGGCAGGCACAGGCAAGGGCGCGTTGATCCCCGTCTGGCGCGACATGCTGCTCGACGGCGACACCGCCGTGGGCGCCTTCCACAAACTGCGTGAAGGTCCCTTCGCATTCCTGCTCGAGTCGGCGCCGGCGGGCGGCGAGACCTGGGCGCGCTACTCGTTCTTCGGCTCATCGCCGCGCGGCGCCTGGCGCTTGGTGGATGGCCTGGTCGAGGATTGGTCGCCCGAGGGAGGCTGGCAGGGCGCGCGTCGCCCCGATGATCCCTTCGCGGACCTCCGGGCGGCGCTCACGCAGCAGGCGGTCGTCGACGTCCCGGAACTGGGACCGTTCTGGGGCGGCGCGGTGGGATTCTTCGGGTATGACGTGGTGCGGCACATCGAGGATCTTCCCGATGCGCCGCCGCGCGGCATTCCCTGCCCCGACGCGCTGTTCCTGTTCACGCGCAACGTGGTGATCGTCGACAACCTGCGCGCGCAGGCACGCGTGGTAGCCACGGCCGTGGTGCCGCCCGACGCCGACGATGGGACGCTCCGCAGGCTCTTCGACGCGGCGCAGCGCGAGATCGACGCGACCATCGCGCGCATCCGCAGCGGGCCGGCGCTGCCGCCACTGGAGCTCGATGCCTCGCGCCCCGCAGCGGTCGGCCGTTCCAACACCACGCGCGAGCGATTCCTCGAGGGCGTGGCGCGCATCAAGGAACACATCCTCGCCGGGGATGTGTTCCAGTGCCTGCTCGCGCGGCGTATCAGCGTGCCGCGGGACTTCGACGGCACGTCGCTCTACCGCGCCATCCGCGTCCTCAACCCTTCGCCCTACATGTTCCACCTCGTGCTCGAAGACCTCGAGCTGGTGGGGAGCTCACCGGAGCTGCTGCTGCGCGTGGCGAATGGGCGCGTGGTAGTGCGTCCGATCGCCGGGACGCGGCCGCGCGGCGCGACGCCCGAGGAGGACGCGGCCCGCGCCGCGGAGCTGCTCGCCGACCCGAAGGAGCGCGCCGAGCACATCATGCTGGTGGACCTCGGCCGCAACGACGTGGGCCGTGTGGCGCAGTACGGTACGGTGACCGTGCCCGACTTGATGGTCGTCGAGCGATACTCGCACGTGCTGCACTTGGTGAGCTCGGTGGAGGGCCTGCTCCGCGACGCGTCCTCTTCGTTGGCGGTGTTCAAGGCGGTCTTCCCCGCCGGCACGATGACCGGAGCGCCGAAGGTGCGGGCGATGGAGATCATCGACACGCTGGAGCCGGAGCGTCGCGGTCCCTACGCCGGCGCGGTGGGCCACATCGGCTGGGGCGACACGCG
>PNKF01000205.1 GCA_013822285.1 Gemmatimonas sp. | reverse complement strand
GTCCCCGGGGCCGTTCAGGCCGGCGAAGGCATCCAAGTCGGTTCCGCCGAGCGTGAGCACGCGGGTCTCCACTTCCTCGCCGTCGGCGAGCGTCAGGGTTTCGCTCGCGGAGCGGAACGCCAGGCTGCCGGCGACATAGAAGAAGTTGCCGATCGTAAGATTGATGGTGCCGGCGACCTCGAGCAACTGGCCGAATTCGCCCGCGAAATCGAAGTCCACCGTCGCCGACGGACCGACGAGCACTTCGAGCGCCTCGGCGCTGTAGTCGATCACGCGCAGATCCGCATCGTCGCCGTCGGCCACGCCGCTGACGCGATTGACCGCGAGGCTGAGTTCGGTCGCCTCGACCCCGATGCCCGGGAGACCGACGAGCGTGAAGGAGTCGGCAGTGGCCTTGAGCGTCGTCCAACGCAGGTCGGCGATCGCCTCCTGGTCCGCATCCGGAGTGAAAAGACCGAGCGCGAACTCGAGCCCGGTGAACGCGAAGCCGACCGCACCGTCCGCATCGGCCGGACCGTTGACGCCGGCGAAGCCGTCGATGTTCGTGCCGCCGATCGTGAGCATCATGGTCTCCACCTCGGAGCCGTCCGCGAGCGTCACGCTCTGCGGCTTGGATTCGAGGGCGAAGGTGCCGGAGAGGTAGATGAAGTCGGCGAGTTGGAGTTCGCCCTGCCCGATCACCACTCGCAGCAATTGATCGGCGAAATCGACCAGAATCGTGTCACCGCCGGTGAGCACCTCGAGGCCGCCGCCGTCGAGCCCGGTGAAGTCGGCGGCGCGGATCACGCCTTCGGGATCGACCGCATAGTTCCATTCGACCGTGATGTCGGTGCCCTCGAGCACGAGCACGTCCTCGAAGCCGACCAGCGCCGCGGAATCGGCGTGGAGCTTGAGCGCGACGTAGCGAACCGGGTCGGTCACGCCCGTCTGCTGGAGCATCACCAGCGCGGCATTGACGTTGCCGATCGCGATGCCGACGGCGCCGTCCGTGATCGGTTCATCGTCGCCGTCGATCACGCCGTTATCGTCCGAGTCGGTCCAATACGGCCCGCCCACGCCGGCGAAAACATGCGCGCCAGACACGCCGAACTTCACCACGTCGAGATTGCGCACTTCGCCGTCGCCGAGGTCCTCGACCAGCGAGGTGTCCTTCTCAAAGGCGAAGCCGCCGCGGAGGAAAATGAACTCGGAGACGCGGAACAGCGCGTCGGTCGACGTGACGCGCAGCAGCACGTCGCTGTAATCGATCAGGACCTCGTCGCCACCGGTGCTGATCGAGAGGCCGCCGCCGTCGAGGCTGCTGAAGTCACCCGCCACGACCTCGCCGCTCGGGTCGTCGGCCTGGTTGACGTCGATCGTGATGTTGTTGGCGGAAAGTTCGAGGAAGTCCTCGAACCCGACGAGCGTCGCGGAATCGGCGGTGGCCTTGAACGCGATGTAAGTCGCGGGATCGGCGACACCGGTCTGTTTGAGCAGCGCGAGGCCGAAGGTCACGCCGCCCAGCGCGATGCCGACCGCACCGTCGGCGACGGGCTCGTCGTCGCTCGTCAGCACGCCGTCCTCGTTGCTGTCGGTCCAATACGGGCCGCCGAGACCGGCGAACGCGTAGGCGTTGGACGCACCGACCTTGATGACGTCGAGCGTGCGCGTGGAATCGTCCGGCAGCACTTCGGAAACCTCCGGGCTGCGCTCGTAGGCGAATCCGCCGCGCACGTAGAGGAAGCTGCCGATGGAAATCGTGGCGTCGGCCGCGGTGACTTTCAGCAGCTCGAGGTCGTGGCTGATGACGACGTCATCCCCACCGGTGAGCACGGAGAGACCGCCGCCCTCGAAGCGGTTGAAATCGAAGACGTCGGGCGTCGCGTCGGCGTCGTCGCGGTCGCGCGCGGTGTTGAGCTGGATGTCGATGTCGTGCGCCTCGATCGTGAGGAGGTCGGCCAGACCGAGGAGCGACGCGTCGTCGATGTGCGCCTGCAGGCCGATGTAGGTGATGTTGGTCTGCTCCTTGTTCGTCAGGAGCGCGAGGCCCGCGGTGATGCCGCCAACCGCGATGCCGATGGCGCCGTCGTCCTGCGCGACGATGTCCTCGCCTTCGAACACCCAATACGGACCGCCGATGCCGGCGAAGACG
Organism: Gemmatimonas sp.; assembly: GCA_013822285.1. Lineage (GTDB taxonomy): Bacteria > Gemmatimonadota > Gemmatimonadetes > Gemmatimonadales > Gemmatimonadaceae > Pseudogemmatithrix. The sequence continues at coordinate 1,879 of PNKF01000205.1, read as the reverse complement.
TAGGCGTTGGACGACCCGATCGTGAGGATGTCGAAGTCTTCGGACGATTCGCCGTCCTCGGACGTGAGCGTGTTTTCCTTCTTCTCGAACGCGAACTCGCCGGCGATCGTGACGAAGCTGAAGAGCTGGATGCGAACCGTGCCGGAGGCGCGGAGGAGGTTGCCGTCGGCGCCGTCCATATCGAGCGTCGTGGTCGTCGTCGGGCCGGTCGTCACTTCGAGTTCCTGCGCGGCGAAGTCGATAACCGTGTCGCCGCCTTCGGAATTCGTTTCGCGGTCTGCACGACCGTGATTGAAGCCTCGGTGATCGCGACGTTGAGCGTCGCCTCGAGGTCGTCGATGTCCACGCCGGCCAGGTCGCCTTCGAAGGCGATGTCCCACATGCGCTCGCCGTATTCCGTGACGGTGATCGTGAGCGTATCGTAGGCGGCCTCGAGGGCGTTGAACACCGCATCGACCAACTCGTCCGCCGTGGCGTCGAAGCTCACCGCGGCCGTCGTGTAGGTCGCGGAACCGATGCCGATCGAAAGCGTGAAGGTGCCGTTCGCGCCCTGCGAGATCGTCAGGCGCTGTATCTCGCCCACCGGCGCGGCGCCGGCGGTCTGCGTCGCAACGTTGAACGACAGGGAGCCGGCGAGCGGGCTCTGCGAGCCGCCGACCTGCGTGCGGCTGATCGACGCCGGCGTGCCAGTGGCGACGGCGGTCACGACGATCAGCGCGGGGTTGCGGCCTTCAAAGCTCGAGGGGTTGAAGCTGATGACGTAGGCGGTGTCGGACTCCTTCTCCACGAAACCGGAGGAAGCCGGCGACCACGCGGCGGTGAGGGCGCGGGCGACTTCGGACGCGGACGCACCGATGGCGAGCGAGCTGGTGAGATAAGTCGTGCCGTTGTCGGTGATGCTGAGGCGGAACGTGCCGGTCTCGGCGGCGACGACGGTCACACGCTGTGCGGCGCGGGTGGCGGACACGCCGTTCTGCACGCCTTCGATGGAGACGGTCGCGTTGTTGAGGCGGGAGTTGTCGGCGGTGGCGGTCGGGAGATTGCGGCCGGCGATGCCGTTGGTGAACGTGACGACGTAGCGCTGGTGCGTGATCGTCGAGGCTCCGTCGAAGACCACCGTGACGTTGCCGGCGCCGATGATCGGGAGCGCGGCGAGCGCCTCGCGGATGCGGCGGGCGTTGTAGGTGACGTCGCTGCCGGCGAAGCGGATGGTCGACGTCGTGTAATTGCCGAGGCTGAGCGTGAAGACGCCGGAACCGGTGACCGTGGCGTCGATGATGACCGCCTGAATCTCGTTGGTGCTCGTGCCGGTCGAGGTAAGCGAGGTGACGCTGGTATGGACGGCGGGATACGCGGTGGCGACCGTCAGGCCGTTGATCGGCGTGCGGGCGCGGGCTCCGACGAATTCGATGGTGAAGCCGCCGGCGCGCGTGCCGGTGACAAGGACGTTGCCGGCGCCGACACCACCCAGCGCCTCGAGGCCGGCGGTGAGGTTGGCGATGATCGTGGCGTTGGATTGCGCCGCCGTGATGTTGACGGCGCTGGTCTCGCCGCCGAGGTCGAACGTGAGCGTGACCGCCGGCGAGCCGAGCGTGAGAGCGTAGCGGGTGTTGACGAGGATGCCGGCGCTGATGTTGCGGACCGCGAGGAGCGGGACGTCGCGAGCGCCGAGCGTGCCGCTGAAGGTGATGGAGAAAATGCGCTTCGAACTCGTCGAGCCGGTGGCCTGAGTGACGGCAACTTCACCCGCACCAATATTGGAGAGCGCGACGAGCGCCGACTGGATCGCGGCCGCGAGCGCGTCGCCGTCGGTCGTGTAGGTAATCGCTGCGGTCGTCTGATCGCCGAAGCGCAACGCAAACGAACCGTAGGCAGCCGA
>PNKF01000204.1 GCA_013822285.1 Gemmatimonas sp. | reverse complement strand
AGCAATGTTGGTGCACCGAGCGGCTGCCGCAGGACCAACAGCGCGAGCACGGCGGTGAAGAGCGGCTCGGTGGTCGAGAGGATCGCCGCCCGCACGGCACCCAGGATCTCGAGGCCGCGCAAGAATGTCAGGAACGAGACGACCGTGCTGTAGAGCGCGAGCACGGCGGCATAGGTCCAGGCGAGTGGCGTCAGCATCGTCGTGAGCGCGCCGCCGCCGCCGCGCTCCGCGGCCACGAGGAAGATCGTCGCCGCCCCCCCGATCAGGTACGCCGACGCGGTCGCCGGCGTGAGCGGGCCGCGCAGGCGGTGCAGCAACGGGATGTAGAGCGCGTAAATCACGGCAGAAAGCAGCGCACGCCAGACGCCCGGCCACGGCAGCGCGAGATTCCACGGTGCCCCGACCATCAGCGTGATGCCGAACAAGGCCAGCGCCAGCGCGGCGATGCGGGTCGGGGTGAGCCGCTCCGTCCCGGCCAGCGCGGCGAAGATCGCGACCCAGGCGGGATACGTATAGAAGAGGAAGCCCAGCGAGGCCGCGGGCAGCCACTGCAGCGCGGACAGCGAGAAATAGGTGACCAGCGCCTGGCCGCCGCCGCCGATGACGAACAGCGCGAGCGCACGACGCCACGGCACCGCCGCCAATGCGCGCGGTCCGGCCAGCGCGGCCAGCACCGGCGCCGCCAGGGCGTAGCGCCATGCCATCAGCGGCAACAAGCCCACGCCGATGCGCCCGGCCAGCGTCGTGACGATGCTCAGCGAGCCATACGCCGACGCCGCGATGATCACCAACAGGGCTGCGCGCCGCGGTGTCGTCAGAGCAGCGTCCCGCGCAGCAACAAGAGCGCCATCGAGAAGTAGAGCACCACGCCCGTCACGTCCACGAGCGTCGCGACCAGCGGCGCCGAGGCGCTCGCGGGGTCAAAGCCGACCTTCCGCAGCACGAAGGGCAGCATCGCACCGGTGAGCGTACCGAAGAGCACCACGCCGAGGACGGTGGCACCGATCGTCGTCGCGAGCACGACGTAGTGCTCGCCGAAGGGATAGAACCCTGCCCACTGCCAGACGACGATGCGCAGCGCGCCCACGACGCCGAGCAGCGCGCCGAGCACCAAGCCCATGCCCGCCTCGCGCAGCAGCACGCGCGTCCAATCGCGGGACCGCAGTTCCTGCAGCGCCATCGCGCGGATGATCAGCGACGTCGCCTGCGAGCCGGAGTTGCCGCCAGACGAAATGATCAAGGGCACGAACAGCGCGAGGACCGTCGCCGCTGAAATCGAATCTTCGAAGAAGCCCATCGCCGCGGCCGTGAACATCTGGCCCACGAAGAGCACGATCAGCCAGGGCACGCGCTTCTTGAGCAGCTCGCCGAAGCTCACCTGCAGGTACGGCTCCTCCAGCGCCTCGAGGCCGCCGAACTTCTGCACGTCCTCGGTCTGCTCTTCCTGGATGACGTCGATGACGTCGTCCACCGTGATGACGCCGAGCAGGCGGCGCTCGGCGTCGACGACGGGCACGGCGACGAGGTCGTAGTTCGACGTCAGCTGCGCCACCGTCTCGCGGTGGGCGTCGGCGGGCACGGTGACGATCTCCGTCCAGGCCGAGTCGCCGACGCGCGTCCCTTCCGGTGCCGCCAACAGCTCCCGCAGCGACATCACGCCGGTCACCGCGCCTTGGGCGTCGACGACATAGATCGTCTGCATCGCCTCGCGACGGCCGGCGCGCGCGATCGCCCGGATCGTCGCCAGTGCCTCGTCGACGGTCTGCGACTCCGGCACCGAGACGAACTCGGTGGTCATCAGGCCGCCGGCGGTGTCGGCCTCGTACTGCAGCAGCCGCTCGGTCTCGGCGCGTTCGCGTTCGGGAATCGCCTCGAGGATCTCGTCGGCGACTTCCTCGTCCATCTCCTCGAGCGCGTCGGCGCGCTCGTCGGGCGTCATCTCGGCGATCAGCGCCGCGGCCTGCTCCGGCGCCATCTCTTCGAGCAGCTCGGTACGCAGCTCCTCGCCGAGGTACTCGAGCACGGCGGCGGCGCGCGGGGCCGGCAGTGCGGCGAGCAACTGCGGCACCAGCGCGCGGTCGATCAACTCCGCGACATCGGCCAGGTCGGCGGCGTGCAGCTCCTCCGTCTCCGCGGCAATGCTGCGCGGATCCGTTTCGAGCAGATCGAGGATGTCTGGCGCCACCAAGGCGGCCAAAGACCGCTCAGGCTCGTCAGGCGCTGTTTGCACGAAGACCTCGCCGAGGAACGCGATGGTTCACGCGCGCGTGACGCGCGCGAACCTATTGAGGCGGGAGGGAATGCCCGAAGCTAAGCGCCGCGGGCGGCGCGTGGAACCCGAGGCCCCGGATTGTCAGGAAACCGTCAGCGCAGGGATCGACGCAACCCTTCCGCCCGTCGGTTTGTCGAAACAGGCAACAGAAGCCGCGCGTAGGCTCGCCTACGTCGTCCCACGCAGGGCCCGACCCCCACCGGGTACCTCACACACCCGGATCTCCCATGTTCGTCGAACTCGCCCTGGCCTTCCAGACGGTGGTGGCAGCTGGCCCCGCCACGCCGCCGCGCGAAGGGGTCGTCGTGCCGCCTGCACCGAAGACCGTGCCCGCCCCGACGGCGCGTGCCGCCACCGCCATGCGGGCGGTGACGCCGCCCGTGCTGGATGGCGTGGATAGCGACGCGATCTGGCGCGAGGCGCCGGCCATCACGCAGTTCCGACAGCACGATCCCGTCGAGGACGGTGATCCGCGGTACCGCACGGAGGCGCGCGTCGCCTACGACGATCGCTACCTGTATGTCTTCGTGCGCGCCTACGATCCGTCGCCCGATTCGGTGATGGCCTTCCTCTCGCGGCGCGATGCGCGCACGCAGAGTGACTACATCCACCTGATGGTGGACAGCTATCGCGACAAGCGCACGGGCTTCCGGTTCACGGTGAACCCGCTGGGCGTGAAGCGCGACGTGTACATCTCGAACGACGGCAACGAGGATCTCTCGTGGGACGGCGTGTGGGATGCCGTCACAAAGGTGGACGCGCAGGGCTGGACCGCCGAGTATCGCATTCCGTTCAGCCAGCTGCGCTTCCCGGAGTCGGAGGCGCACACCTTCGGCTTCGCGATCTGGCGCGACATCGCGCGGCACAATGAGCGCATTTCGTGGCCGCTGTATCGCCGCACGCAGATGGGCTTCGTCTCGCAGTGGGGCGAGGTCGATGGCTTCGAGGGCATCGCCAGCCCGCGGCGCCTCGAGGTGCTGCCGTACTCGGTGTCGAGCGACGCCCCGCGCAACACCGGCAGCGGCTACGCGCGCCAGCAGAACATCACCTTCGGCGCCGACGTGAAGTACGGCGTGACCTCGAACCTCACGCTCGACGCGACGGTGAACCCGGACTTCGGCCAGGTCGAAGCCGACCCCGCCGTGCTCAACCTTGGTGCCTTCGAACAGTTCTTCGAAGAGCGGCGTCCGTTCTTCCTGGAAGGCGCGGGCATCTTCAATTTCGCAAACAACATGTTCTACTCGCGTCGCGTGGGCCGCGCGCCGCAGCTGGGCGGGACCTACTACGCCCAGGACAATCCGCTCAACACCACGATCCTTGGCGCCGCCAAGATCACCGGTCGCACGGCCAGCGGATTGAACGTCGGCTTCATCGATGCGGTGACGCAGCAGGAGCTGGGGGCGGGGGCTCGGACCATCGAACCGCAGACCAACTACATGGTGCTGCGCCTGCAGCAGGATCTGCGCCAAGGCAACTCGGGCGTCGGCGTGATGGCCACGGCCACCAATCGCTCGCTGGATGTCGACACGCGCCGCTTCCTGCGTGAAGGGGCCTACGCCTTCGGTCTCGACGCGCGCCACCGCTTCGGCGAGAACAACAACTACCAGATCAGCGGCTCGGCCGTCGGTTCGCACGTCACCGGCAGCCAGGAGGCCATCTGGCGCACGCAGCGCAGTGCGGTGCAGCAGTATCAGCGTCCGGATTCGCCACTCGAGGTGGACTCGTCGCGCACCTCGCTGAGCGGCACGCGC